>CAYGST010000196.1:0-8254 GCA_964352415.1 uncultured Planctomycetaceae bacterium
TCGGCAACGACGTGAAGATCCGGTTCGAGGGCCTGCCCAAGGACAGGCCGATGACGTCCATCTGCGTGACGATCGAGCGCGACCTGCTCGAGATGCTCGGCGAGACCGAGCTGCCTGACCCCGTGGCGCCACGCGGCGGCGTCCTCCTGTAGGCGATCCGATTCCTTCCGCCGCGACTCGACTCACGAGGCGCGCCCGAAACCCCTACGCTTCGACCATGAACACGATGATTCGAGCCGGCGCGCTCCTCTGCCCGACTCTCACGGCTGTCCTCGCCATCGCTCCTGCCTGCTCCGTCCCCGGCGAGCGCATCGATCCGGACGCGCCGCAGACCTCGACCGAGCTGACGCCGCTGGCCGTGCAGGAGCTCGCGCGGGAAGCCTACGTCTATGGCTTCCCGCTGGTGATGAACCTGAAGACGCTCGAGGCCTACACACTCGATGAGTCGTCGCCCGAGTACAAGGGGCCGTTCAACCAGGTCGCCTGCGAGGCCCGGCTGTTCACGCCCGAAGACCGCGCGGTCGTGACGCCGAACGCGGACACGCCGTACTGCATGTTCTGGCTCGACCTGCGCCGCGAGCCGCTCGTGCTCTCCGTGCCGCAGATGGACAGGGGGCGCTACTACGGCATCCAGCTCATCGATCTCTTCACGCACAACTTCGACTACGTCGGCACGCGCACGAACGGCGGCCGCTCGGAGCGCGTGCTGGTCGCCGGGCCGAGCTGGTCCGGCGAGGCGCCGACCGGCGTGCGTCGCGTCGCGCAGAGCGAGACCGACCTCGTGCTGTGCATCATCCGGACCCAGCTGTTCGACGACGCGGACCTCGCGCGGGTCGCTGAGGTGCAGGCGGGCTACGGGCTCGAGCCGCTGAGCGCGTTCCTGGGCGAGCCGGCGCCGCGCGCGGTCCGTCCGATCGATCTGCCGGCCTGGCGCGAAGGCAGCGAGTTCACGGCCGCCAGCCTCGAGACGCTCGACCGCGCGCTGGACCTCGTCGACACGCCGCCGCAGGAGGCCGAGCTGCGGGCGCGCCTGGCGCGGATCGGCCTCGGGACGCCGGACGCGTTCGAGCTGGACGCGCTCACGCCCGAGCGTCGCGCGGCGATCGAGGCAGGCGTCGCGCGCGGTCTCGAGGAGATCCGAGCCTTCGTCGGCCAGAACTCCGGCGACCCGATCTTCTCCGCGCGCATCTTCGGCACTCGCGAGCACCTCGCGGAGCAGGCCGAAGCCCTCGGCGCGTCGAGCCCCGACCTCCCGCGTGCCGGGGCCGCGCTGGCGGGTCTCTACGGGAACTCGGGCGCGGAGGCCGTCTATCCCGCGTACTTCGTTGACGCGGACGGTGAGGCCCTGGACGCCTCGAAGCACGACTACGCCTTCCGCATCGCGCGCAAGGACCTGCCGCCGACGGGCGCCTTCTGGTCGCTCACGATGTACGACGGCGCGACGCAGCTCTTCGTCGACAACTCGATCGACCGCTACCTCCTGAACTCCCGTGGGCTCGAGGGCCTCGCGCGCGAGGAGAACGGCGATTACGTCTTCCACCTGCGCAAGGACAGCCCGACGGGGCCCGAGCTCGCGAACTGGCTGCCGACGCCGAACGGGCCGTTCTACGTCATCCTGCGCCTCTACCTGCCGAAGCCCGAAGTGCTCGACGGCTCCTGGCAGCCGCCGAAGCTGCGCAAGGCGGCCGGCTCTCGCTGAGTTCGAGAGAGTCCGTGCCTGCGCCACTCAGCGCGTAACGAGCGCATCCCGCAGGGACTCCGCGAGCGAGCGCCGCAGGCGCCTCCAGCGGTCGGGGTCGCCGAGCGGGAAGCGCTGCGCGACCTCCAGCTCAAGGCCCGCGTAGCACGTCGCGGCGTGACGCTTGCGGAGCGCAGAGGTCAGGCCGTCGGCCGTCCCGCGGTAGGGTCGGTTGCGGCGTAGCCGAAGCTCGGGCTCGAGCGCCGCGAGCGCCGCGATCCAGCGGCTGGCGAGTGCACGCTCCGAGGCGCGCGACGGGTCGTACAGCAGCCCGACGTCGACCTCGCGCTCGACCCCGTTCCAGCGCGGCGTGAAGCTGTGCACGGAGACGTGCGCGACGGTGCCAGAGGCCTCGAGACCGGCGCGTAGGGCTTCGTCCACGGCGTCGCGGTGCGGCCACCAGTAGCGCTCGACGATGCGCGCGCGCTCGTCCTCGGGCAACCCTCGAGTGAACTCGGAGAACAGCTGCCTGTGGTGGAGGGACCGGTTGGCGTCGACCAGGAGCCTCGTCACCGTGCAGCTCAGGAGCGGGACGTCGAGCCGACGCCCGAGCTCGCGGGCGAGCTGGAGCGCCCCGAGGTCGAGCCCCCGGTGCGTCGCGAGGGTCGTCCTTGCTCCGGTGAACGAACGCGCGTAGCGCGCCGGGACGCGCGCCCCCCCGTGCTCGCAGGTGAGGAGCAGCGCTGCCCTCGTCACGGCGTGAAGGCGCGGTCCTCGGCCAGACAGTCGCAGAGGCGCGTCGCCAAGCGCTCGAGGTCAGGGCGCTGGAAGTCATCGCCCAGTGCCTCGAGCATGCGCTGCGCCAGCGTACCGCGGCGCAGAACGTGGAGGAGAGCGGGCTCGAGCTCGCTCGGTCCGTCGAAGGTGACGTCGACGAGGTGTTGCCAGAGCTCGCCCAGGCTGCGCGGAGCAGGCGAGTCGAAGTCGAACAGTGACGCGTATTCACGGTCCTCGAGGAGCACCTGCGGCCCGGACTCGATCGCTGCGTGGAGCAGCGCGGACAGCCGCGCTGTGGGAAAGTCTCGTTGCAGCCGGTGGGGCACGAAGCGCTCCTCGACCAGCGCACGGACGACAGCGGCGACTGCCGCCGCCACCGCCAGGTTCGCGCTGACGCACTCCTGCGCGTCGATCAGGCGAATCTCGATGGCGTTGCGGTCGAAGCGCGCAATCGCGCCGCGCGCGTTCGTGAAGGGTGCGCCGACGAGCAGGGGGTCGGCGCCGACCGCCATCAGCTGGGCGTCGATCGCGCCGAAGAGCTGCGTCCGGTACTCGTGCGGGTCGTAGATGGGCTCGGGGATCACGTCGCCGGTCATGGCCGGCACGAGCGAGGAGTTGCTCCTGTAGAGCGCCAGCCGCTCGTCCAGATTCGGCTGCCGGGTACCCTCCAAGACCGGGGAAGCGGCCGCCAACGCGGGTACGAGCGGCAGCACGAGCCTCGTCGCAGCCATCAGCCGCGCGAACTCGTCATTGCTCGCGAACGGCAGGTTCAGATGAACGCTCTGCAGGTTCGCCCAGCCGTGCCGCCGGCAATCGAACAGCCGGTCGTAGGCGCCGTAGATCTCGGCACCCGCGTGGGGCCAGAGCAGCGTCTCCTCGCGGGGGACCATCCACGGGTGCGCCGCGCCGGGCAACAGCCGCGCACCCATGGGGGCGAGCAGCGCGTTGGCTCGAGTCACCGTGCGCTGGAAGTCCGTTGCGACGCCGTGCAGCGAGGGGGCGGGGCCCGCGTTCTTGAGCTCGACGACGTGCGCCACCAGCTCGTTGCTCCAGCCGATCGGCCCGTCCTCGACGTCGTCGACCCACTCCTGCACGCCGGCGGCCGCGCGCAGCAGCTCGTCGACGCACGGCCGGACGTTCAGCGTCTCCGCGTCGACGACGGTCAGCTCCATCTCGATCCCGAAGCCCTCGAACAGCGCGAGGGGGCGAGTCATGCGACGCCTCCGCGCTTGCGCGCTTCGATGCGCGCCAGGAGCCCGCCGAGGATGCGCGTGTACAGGCCATCCTTCAGGACGGCGTCCTCACAGCCCGCGTTGATGTTCGGGTTGTCGTTCACCTCGGTCACGACCAGCTCGTCACCGAACTGCTTCAGGTCGACGCCGTAGAGGCCGTCGCCGATCGTCGCCGCGGCGCGCAGGCCGACGCGCACCACGTCTTCGGGGACCTGCTCCACAGGGATCGGCTCCACGCGTCCGTAGCGAAAGCCCCCGCTGCCCGTCCTCTTCACGATCTGCCAGTGGCCCTTCGCCATGTGGTAGCGACAGGCGTAGAGGGGCTCGCCGTCGAAGACCCCGATGCGCCAGTCGAAATCGGAGGGGACGAAGCCCTGCACGAGGAGGAGCTCCGACGCCTCGAGGATTCCGGCGCCCAGGCGCTGCAGGTCTTCAGGGCCCTCGCACTTCAGCACGCCCTGGGAGAACGCGCTATCCGGATACTTGAGCACGCAGGGGAAGCCGATGCGGCGCGCGACCTCGTCGGGCTCGATGCGATCGGTGATCCAGGTCGGCGGCGTTGGGACGCCAGCGACCTTGAAGGCCTCCGTCTGGAACACCTTGTTCGTGCAGCGCAGGATCGACTGGGGATCGTCGACGACGACGAGACCTTCGGCCTCGGCCCGCTGGGCGAAGCGAAAGGTGTGGTGGTTGACCGCGGTCGTCTCGCGAATGAACAGTGCGTCGAACTCGGCCAGGCGGCCGTAGTCCTCGCGACCGATCATCTCGACCGAGAAGCCGAGCTTCTCGCCCGCGGCGCGAAAGCGAGCGAGCGCTTTCGGGTCGGAAGGAGCGAGCTCCTCCGCCGGGTCCTGCAGAATGGCGAGGTCGTAGCGGGTGGAGCGCGCTTGCCTGGTGCGGTAGCGCGGCTTGGCGAAGTATTCCTTCGCGGCCTTGCGCAGGAATTCGAGGTGCGGCTCGGGCACGTCCCGAAGCGCGATCGGTGTCACACCTGTGAGTCGCCAACGCTCTCCGCGGGCGAACGTCGCGCGTATGAGCGGTGCGGGGAACAGCGCGAACAGGCGCCGCGCGAGGCGTGCGTGTCGCGCTGCGAGGTTCTGCCCGAAGTAGATGCTGAGGTCGAAGCGCTCGGAGCGCAGCTCGCCCAGGCTGGCGTGGATGATGTCCTCGAGGTCGCCGTCCATGGTGCGCACGACGGCGCGGCTCTTCATGTCGAGGACGGTCATCAGCCCAGGGAAGGGTCGATGTCCGCGGGCGGCCGCGAGGAGCGAGACGTAGTAGCCGGCGGTCTGGTAGCGGTAGGAGCGGCAGATGTTGAAGATGCGCAGTCCGCGCGCCTTGCTCCACTGGCTGCCGGTCAGGTAGTCGCCCGCGGGCACCACCTCGATACCGGGGAGCTCGAGTGGCCAATCGCTGGGCTTGTCGACGATGACCAGGGTTCTCATGACGTTTGGTCGCACGCTTCGCGTGGAGAGATGAGCAGCAGGTTCGCGTCGTGCGTGAGCACGCCGAGGTAGATCGCGCCGATGACGCGGCGCATGGGAATCGGATAGGTGTGGACCTGCGCGAGCGGGTTCGGGTACAGCGGGTCGCTGACGAGGACCTCTCGATCGGGGTGCCGGTACCCCGTCAGGACGACGAAGTGCCCGGCTGGGTCGCCCTGGACGTCGTCCTGCACGCCGTCCTCCGGACGCTCGCGCGCTTCCCGGTAGAGAAACGTCGCCGAGAGGCCGGTGAGGATTGGCTGGTTGGCTTCAAGCAGGTTGCGCAAGAGCACGGGTTCGAGGTCCTGGAAGCGGAGCTCGCCGCCCTCGTCCAGGTAGTCCGCGTAGGCGCGACAGACAGCGGCGAGCTTGCTGCCGCGCCGCGCGCGCGCGCGCTCGCGCAGCTTCGCGCCGAGTACATCCCGCTCGAGATGGAACCAGGTTGGATCGAGGGCCTGGAGATTCCAGGTGATCAGCGTCGCGCGGTAGCCGCGACGGAGCGCGTGCGTTCCGAGGTGCACGCTCAGCGTGCCTCCGCCCGGGACGGTAGGCACCTCCTCGAGCAGCTCGCGCAGCGGCATATCGTCCCCGAAGTGTCGGTAGACGGCTTGCAGGCAGGTCGGTCCGCAGGTCGTGTCGTCCGGCTGGCGCTGGATCTCGAAGGAAGCGAGCGCGCGGGGCGGGTCAGGCATCGTCGCGGACGGCGGCAGGCACGGTGCTGAGCAGGCCACGAAGAGCGCCTTGCAGCGTGCCTCGCCGCTCGAGCGCGCTCCTCGAGGGAGTGGCGTCCTGGGTCGCCGCAGTGTGGTTGCGAGGGGGGTGCGCGCGAGGGTCGGGCTGCATGGCCCCAGAGAATAGCACCTGGTCCATCGCGTGATGATCCAGCACTGGCCGAGGAATCCGCGTTGGAGCGATCGGCTCCCCTTGCACGGCGCGTCTCGGCCGCCGCGGCGGATCGTGCGGGGGCGCCGCAGCGGGGCAGCGCTCGGGCGCTGCGGCCCTGGAGTCCGGCCTGCAATGGGGGGGGCAGCGGGCGCCGGGCGCGCTGCAATCCTCAGCGCTGCCAGAGCCCGAGCACGTCCCGCAGGATGACGACGTAGGCGTTGCTCCACAGGTCGTCGCGCAGGAAGGTCGGCGCGTAGTTCGGGTCGCCGACGAACGGCCGCAGTACCCACGCCGCCTGGATCGCCACGAAGACGTACAGCACGAGCCAGGCCTGCTTGACCCGCGCGTGCAGCGGGTTGCGCCGAACGAGCGGTTCGTAGTGACGCTCCAGGGTGCGCTGCCCCGCGAGCGCGGCGAGCAGGAACAGGCCGCCGTTCGCGCGCATGCCGAAGACGTAATCGGAGCTCGTGGCGTAGGCGAACAGCACCAGCGGCGCGCAGGCCGCCAGCATGACGGCGACGGTCGCCTGGGCGGACAGCACGGCGCGCAGCGCCGCGCCGAAGTCGTCGCGCAGGCCGAGCAGCGTGTTCAGCACGAAGAAGGTCGGCAGGCACAGCGTCGTCGCCGTCGCGATCAACAGCGGCACCTTCAGGCCCGAGTACAGGGCCTGCAGCGGTCGTAGCCCGAAGCTGCCCATCGCCGCGCCGTAGAGGAAGCCGCCGAGCAAGACGATCGCGACCAGCCGGCCGAGGGGCAGCCGCCCGTGACCGAGGGCGAAGCGGCCCTCCGCTCGCAGCAGCGCGTCGACGCCGAGGCTCACGTGAACAGGCTTCCGAGCGAGCGGAAGAAGGCGCTGAAGACGTTCGACTCGCGGTCCGCGCGGAAGAGAACGAACGGGAGTTCGGGCGAGCCGATGAAGGGCCGCAGCACCCAGCCCATCTGCGCGCCGACGACGCCGTAGACGAGGGTCCAGAACGTGAAGACTCGGCGCGCCGCGGGGCGACCGAGACGTCGCGGCCGGTGTGCAAAGCGCGAGGGGTGGTGCGCCGCCTCGAGGCCTGCCCAGCTCGCGTGGGCGTCCGGATCTGCGTCGTGGCCGGGGGCGTTCGCGGGACCCCCGGGCTTCGAGGGCGAGGCCTGCGACGGGTCGGGCGCCTCCGCCTCCGGCTCGAAGACGGAGTCGAGCGCATTGCGCAGGAACCCGAGCCCGACGAGCCCCGCGACGGCGAAGAACCCGACGTTCAGGACGATCATGAACGCGTAGCTCTCGGTGCACAGCGTGAAGAAGGCGGTGACGGGCCCGAGGCTCGCGAGCAGCGCGAGGTTCGCCGTCATCGCGGCGAGCAGGAGCCGCAGCGTCGCGCCGTGCCGCAGCCGCGAGTCGAACAGCGCCGACACGACGTACAGCGACGGGTAGGTCACGACGAGCGTGAGCAGGAACAAGAGCGGCACCTTGGCGGTCGTCGCCAGGACCTGCAGCACGCTCGCGTTCTCCGCGCGCAGCGGGGCATAGAGCCCCATGCACAGGCCGTAGATCGCACCGAGGGCGAGGCCGGCGAGGGCCAGCGTGCGAACGGGGATCTCGATCGTGCCGCGCCGCAGGTCGGCGGCGCTGGTGAGCCGCCCGCGCAGGAGCTCGTCGATCGTGTTCAAGAAGCGCATCGGGCTCCCGGGTGGGCTGGGGACGTGCGGTGGTGTCACCGGTCGCGACGCCAGGTCGGCGCGCGAGGACCGGATCACCAGGAGCGGGCCGGAACGGCGCGGCGGGTCGTCGGTTCCTCGCGCGCTCCGCGTTCCTTGCCGCCCGCAGGCGCCACGAACCCCACGCGACTCCCGTGAACGTCCTCCCGCTCCTTCTCGGACTCCTACTCGCCGCTCCGGCGAACGCTGCGGCCCGTGCGGACGAAGACGTCGCCCGTGCGGAGGCTGGAGTCTGCGGCGCCTGGTGCGCGGTCGCGGTCTCCCCGGACGGCACGTGGCTCGTCGCGGCGCGCAGCGGCGGTCGCGTCGAGGTCCTGGACGCCGCGACCGGGGAGACGCGAGCGGTGCTGGAGTACGGACTGGTCGCGACCCCCTGGCACCTCGGCGTCTCGCCGAACGGCGATCGACTGGCCGTGCTCGGGGAGGGTGGCGGTCTCGTTCTGTGGGAGCTCGGCGCGGGAGGGGTTCCGCTGCGCCGAACGGGACCGCTGCCCGCG
>CAYGST010000197.1:0-8197 GCA_964352415.1 uncultured Planctomycetaceae bacterium
GAGCAGCGCAAGGTGATGGGAGTGTGCCTGGCTCCGTACTACCTGGCTCCGTACTACTCACGGCGCCCAGACCACCGAGACGCCGTTGCTGAAGTTGAAGCCGCCGCCGCAGGGGCCCGCAACCGGGTCGCGGTACCAGAACTGGTAGTTGGTCGGGACGCCGGCGCCGTAGCTCGAGGCGCCGAAGCTGGCGCCCTGGAAGGCGGTGAAGACGGTGCTGCCGCCCGAGGTGACCTGGACCTGCGAGCGGGCGGTGCTTCCGCCGGTGCAGAGCAGGCCGTCACCCGCGAGGATGCCCGTGAGTTGGTTGGCGCCGCGCAGAACGAGGCCAGGCTTGGCGCCGGGGACGCCGCTGGCCGTGAGCGAGAAGGTGTCGTTCGAGAGGAACGCGATGCCCGCGCCCGTCAGCGTCGCTCCGCCGGCGCCGCTCGAGTTCGCGCAGCCCTCGCCGGTGTTGCCGAGGTTGCCGCAGGGGCAGATCGCGCCGCTCCCGTCGCCGAAGCAGTAGTTCGTGTAGCTCGGCAGCTCGCGCAGCTGGAAGGCGTTGAGGTGCGGCTTCAGGTTGTTCGTCGGGAGCGGATGCGTGCCCTGGATCAGGAGCCAGAGCGGGTCGTTCGTCGTGCGCGTGAACGTGCCGATCACGTACTGGCCGAAGAGGGTGTCTCCGGCACCAGCCATGTTGTTCGGGTCGGCGTCGAGGCCGGCGGCCGTCGGGCCCTGATTCAGTGCGCCGAGGTTCGTGACGTTGCCGTTGCTGAGTACCGCCGCGCCCGTCGCCGAGCTGCAGTTCATGACGCGGTCGTTGAGCACGTTCGTCGGGACTCCAGGGCGCTGGTCGCTGAACCAGACCTGGATCTCGTACTGGGTTCCGACCGTGAGCGCGCCGAGCGTGTCGAGCTGGACCGCGCCCCAGCCGGTGGGGTTCGAGTTCGACGGCTCGCTCGTGACGCGAGCGTCGTCGAGCAGCGAGTCGTAGCTCGGATCGCCGGAGGTCGAGCCCGCCATCAAGAGCCAGCCGGCGCTGTTCCACCCGAGCGGCGCGAAGGCGTCGAAGGTCACGCCGTTGACCGTCGGAGAGATCGCACCGCCGACGCTCGACCAGCAGTTCCTCGCGGCGACGAGCGTGCCGCTCGTGCTGACCTCGGCCGGGCCGGTCGCGTCCTGGACGGGTCCCCAGGTGATGAGATCCGCGGAGGCCTGTTGCCCACCGAGAGCCGCGAGGGTGAGGGACAGTCGAAGCAGGTGGGTGCAAGTCATGGCGTGGAGCTTCCCGTGAAGAGAGCTGGAGGGTGTTCGAACTGTCGCGATGGGCTCGGAGGTGTGCCGCCGACGACAGCTCAACTCTACCTCCAGGTCGAGGATCTCGACACGGCGCCCAGCGCAACGCGGGCGACGGGGGAGGCTCAGGGTCGCTCCCGCTAGTCCCGACGCCCTCCCGGTCCCCTGGCGCAGGACGCAGGCCCAACGAGCGACGAGTCGGGCGGCACATCGAGAGCGCGGGAACCTACGGTCCGAGCGCCGCGAGCAGGTCGTCGTAGTAGGCCACTCCCTCCCAGCGCATTGCGACCGTGCCGTGCCTCCACAGTACCGTCGTCGGGTAGCGGCGGATTCCGAGCGCTCGGGCGCGTTCGCTGGCGGCGGATCGTGCGGCGGGATCGACAGTGACGGAGTGAACGGCGAGGTCGAGACCTCGCGACTCGACGTACTCCAGCTGCCGGAGCTGCTCCGAGCAGTAGCCGCAGCCGTGCTGCAGGAAGGTCTCCAGGACGAGACCTTCGGCTGGCGGCGCGAGCGACGGTTCGCGCGCGGCAAGGACGTTCGTCTCCGCTGCGGAGGTCGACTCCGGGGGGAGGAGGCGCGCTCCCCCGAGGACCGCGAGCAGCGCGGCGCCGCCAACGGCGAGGAGGCGCGGCGCGCGCAGCGGTCGTCGAGTCAGCCAGGCGTGCGGCAGCTCGACGAGCAGCAGCAGCCCGGCGAGCGCGAGGGCCCAAAGACACAGCTGGCACGTGCCGCCGGCGCGAACGAGCGAGCCGTAGAGCCCCGCATGGAGGCACGCGGCGGCGATGGCCCAGTCGACACGCACCGTCGGAGCGGCGCGCCGGGTCAGGAGCATGAGCGCATAGAACGCCAGGCCGAGCTTGCCCAGGCTCAGCTCGATCCCGAGGAAGGCGAAGCCCGCGCGCGGTCCGGACGCGCAGCCGCAGAGTTCGGTCCGGACAACCTCGGGAGCCCAGGCCTCCACGGCGCAGAGGGCGAGCAACAGGACGTTCAAGGCGCAGGCGAGGCCGCCCAGAAGACGTCCGGCGCCTCGATCGTGTCGCCGCTCCATCAGCGCCTGCGCTCGGGTCCGAGCTGGATCCGGACCTCGTGCAGTCCGGCGCCGCCTTGGGGGTCGAAGCTCCCCGTGTACCGCTTGCCGTCGCTCGCGGTGAGCCGCAGCCGCCCGCCCAGGTCGGGGGGGAAGTCGAACTCGACCGTCGCGTCTTCCACCACGAGTTGGCGCGCGACGCTCGCCCGGCTCTCGCCAAGGACCAGCTCGACGCGGCCCGCGGTGGCGACCTCGCCGCCGGGAAGGAGCAGCGCGCAGCGGAGCCGCGCGGCAGCGGTCTCCTCGAGCTGCGAGAGGTCGAAGTGATGCTCGCCCGTGTCGGGAACCTGGAGATCGAAGGACCGGCCGTCGAGCACACCGCGCAGGTGATGATTCGCTCCCGCCCGCCCGAGGAACGCCAGCGTGCTCGGCGCTCGGCTCCTCAGGTCCCCCGAGACCGAGGTCGGGACTCCGTCAGCGAGCAGGGCGAAGAAGCCCCGGTCTTCCTGGCTCGCCGAAGGATCCGCGGAGTCGTCCCCCGGCAAGCGAAGCGTGACGGCCAGCTCGGGCGGTGCAGCCTCCTTCCTTCGCACGAAGTCGTGGTTCAGCGCTCCCGGGACGGCGGCTTCTCCGATGAACGACACGAACTCCCTGTCGATCGACTTGTGTTGCGGCGTGGCCAGGCTCAGCGCCCAGCGGTAGTCGCCCGGGGCATCGAGCCAGACCTGGAAGGGGCGACCGACCGGCATCTCCGCGCGGTAGGGCATTCGGCGCACGCGTTCCTGGGCGAGGTCGCGCTCCTGGGAGAAGGAAGCGATGACGAGCCGGTGCCCGTCCGCGGTGCCTTCGGCGGTCAGGTCGACGACGAACGGCCCGAAGCGGATCCGGACCTCCCCCAGGTCGCGCCGCTCGTCGGGTGTGACCTCGAACTCCAGCTGCCCCGCGAAGAGCTCGGAGGCCGAGAGGTTCCAGCCCACGCACGTGACCGCGTGAACACCCGGCCGCAGCCCGGGGACGGCAACCCGCCCTTCGGCGTCGGTGAGGGACTTCGCGACCCCGTTCCAGCCCGTGCCGTGCTTGCGGTAGACCGTCGTGAGGGCCTGCACGATCGGGACGTCCTTGCCATCGAGGAAGCGCACCGTGATCGCGCCGCCGGGCTCCAGCTGGAGCGCTTCGAGCCGCTGCTCGCCAGGCTCCAGCGTTCCGGCCTGGCGCTGAAGCCGGCCGTACAGATCGTCCTGCACCTCGATGACGATCGGCACGCCAGGGAGGGCGGAGGCGAGACGAACCCGCCCCGCGGCGTCCGCGTGCTTGTACTGGCGTTCGCCTGGCGGAACGTCGTCCGGGTGCATGCGCGAGGCTTGCGCCGCGAGGCCCTCCCCGTAGACCAGGCAGACCCTCGCGCCGGGCCGCGCGTCTCCGTTCGGGCCCGTGACGACGACCTCCAGGCTCGCGAGCGGCTGCAGGGTCAGGTGGAGGGCCTCGTTGAGGTCGATCTCGTTTCCCCGCGCGGTCGCCGCGAGGTGGCCGCGAGCGCTGGCGCGGAGGCCCAGGACGTCGCCGCGCGTCGGGACTCGCGCCCAGCCATGGGCGTTCGTCGTGCTCGACACCGCGGTCGCCTCCCGCGTGTCGGCATCGAAGAGTCCCACCTCCACTTCGGCGCCTTCGAGCGGCGTCTCGACGTCGCCGAGCTTGCGGGAGCAGTGCACGAGGACGCTGTCGTTCTCGAACTCCGCAGGCGTCCGCTCGCCTTCGGCACCACGGGTCTCGAGCCGCGCTCCGCCGTCCAGCGTCTCGGCGGTGGCGTCGTGACCCTGCGGCCCGAGGTCGGTGCTGGCAGAGCGGCCCCAGCGGTCTCCGAGGAACAGCGCGAGACACATCGCGACTGCGCCGAGCGCGAGCGTTGCTGCAATGACCTTCATGACGAGCGTCCTCTCTGGTGCGCGAATTGGCGGTGAGCCAAGAGTCTCCTCAGCCTACTCGCCGAATCCGCCGCGGACCTCGATCAGACCGGCGCAGCTCAGGTCCTCACCCTCGGGCGGGAAGCAGATCCCCAGGACGGACATGCGGGTGACCGAGGCGAACAGGTGACCCTCGACCCGCGAGTCGTCGAAGGGAACCCCAGGGACGACGATCCAGCCGTCGGCGAGGAACGAGAAGGATCCGACCGCGGTGAAGAAGACTTCCGCCGCCTGCGTGATCTCGCTCGCACCCAGCATCTCTGCCGTGAAGCTCTCCAGGCGAGTCGTGCTCGCCGAGCTCGGGATCGGGACCTGGAACTTGATCAGCCCGGCCGGATCTCCGCCGAGAATCGTGCTGCTTCCGGTCGAGCCCGTGTCCGACAGATCGATTCGTGCCTCGAGAAAGTTGGTGAACCCTCCGATGGCCGGCGCGGAGACCTCGGACCATCCGCTGACGTTCGAGTACTCCGAGGCGAGGGTGGCGTCGTTCTCGATGGAGCAGCGGATCGTGAACTGCGGCTGCGCCTGGATCTCGAGCTCGGACTTGCACTCCGTGCTGTCGGTCCGGCGCAGGGTGATCTCGAGGTTGGTCGTCCTCGAATGAGCGTCCGTGCTCTCGAGGTGGCCACGGTTGTCCTGGGCGCGGTACCCGATCAGCAGCTGAGCGTACCCATGAGCCATCGACGACGTGTGCCCCTGGATGTCGTTGTAACCGAGAAGGAACTCGTTCCCGCCCGTCAAACCCGGGCCCCACGTCTGGAACGAGGGGTCGTACGTGTCGTCGACGATGAGCTCCCACGCGCAGCCGACGCTGTTGTCCGCGACGATGCGCGGCTCGTCGAACGTGGTCTCGTAGAGCTGGTCGTTGAAGCCCCGGACGACCTGGGTCTGTGCGAGCCCTGCGTCCGCCAGCAGCCCCGTGGCGACGATGGCGAGCGCGAGCGATGTCCTCTTGATCTTGTTGTCGTGCATGTCCAGCGATCCGGTTCGAGTGCGTCGTGGAGCCGCGCGTTCCCCACGCCGGCTCGAATGGGGGGGACTGCCCTGCCACCGAGATTCGACGTGCGTCACGCGATCCGGTTTCGCATGGACGTCGGGATCGATCCGGATTCGGCACGGATCGGGGCTGGATCCCGACCGCCGGCCGCGCGAGCGGAGGCTCCTCCGCCGGAGGCCCCAACAGTCGCAGGGCGCCTCGGAGAGTCCGAGGCGCCCTGCGCGCACTACCGGGAGACTTGCGTCCATGGACCGCGCCGCGATTCGCTCGATCCACGGTTCGCCACAGGCCGCAGAACAGCGCTCTGATCCCGGAGCGGTTCCGTGACCGGTCCTCCGCGGTGAGTGCGTGCAGTTGGGGGGCGGGCTCGAAGATTGCGAGCTCGGGCCCACCCCCCGCGTCGAGGCTACGAGACCTTGTAGGTGCCAGAGGCTTTCTCACCGCTCTCGAGCCCGACGCCGAAGCCGCCCCCCTTTCCCACACCGATGACCTTGGACTCGCCCTTCTCGAGCGTGTACTCGGCGACGATGTGGTGCTCCTCGTCCCAGACCATGATGTAGATCTCCCCCGGGCCGTCGTTGGTGATGTCCACGTTCGCGTCCTTGGCCGCCTTGGGCATGATCTGGACGTAGTCGTTGTCCACCGTCACGCTGAAGCCCCCCGGGATGACGTCGTCCGCAGTCGCGACGGCGAGCGGCTCCGAGGCCTGTGCGGTCGAACCCAGACCAAGAGCCGAACCCAGGAGCGCGAGGAGGAGAGTGATGCAGAAGAGCTTCATGGTGAGTCCTTTGGAGGGTGAGAGGTTGCGAGAGTGAGTTGCGTCCCGTTCGCTCGAACGGGTTCGTCGGTGGGGGAGTCGAGCCGCGCTCGAAGTGTCGCCGCGTCGTCTCCCCTTCCACCGAGTCCTGGCGTGACGGGAAGGCGTGGGGTGCAGAGAATTCGCGATCCCTCGTCGTTCCCTCGTCGTTCGCTCGCCGTTTGCCGAGCCGACGAAGGGAGAGGCCAGGAGGGGTGCCGCTCGTGCAATCCTCAGGATGGATGAGGGCCAACTGGAGGCGCCGGGTCGCCGGGGGACCTCCACGCGCATGGAAGCGAAGGAGACGGACTTCAGGGCAATGCGCGCTCTGCGCCGCGCGCACGCGAACGTAAGGGCCCTCTCGACTCGTGCGTCGCCTGGGGGCGCGTCACGGCGCACCCGGACCCGAACCGGTGACGACGGTCCCGTGGCGAGTTCAGGGGTTCTCCGCTATGCTCGCTGTCCGAGGCGACTCCGGTCGCTTCGACACCGATACCTTGAAACCCGAACCCCGGAGACGTGAGCCGATGATGGCGAAGAGACTCTGGTGCTTGCTCCTCCTCGCGGTCGCCGCGACGGGCGTCGCTTGCGACCGTGGACCGCTGTTCGAGGAGACGCTGCACGAGTCCAGCTCGTTCGGATTCTCCTACGAGGGTGAGCTGACCGACGAGCAGATGGATGCCGTGATGGACGCCCTCGCCAACGGCACGCCGCTCCCGTCCTACGTGACCTCCGTGGACTATGGAGGCAGCTTGGTCGGAGCTCTGACCGGTGGGGTTCGACTCTCGACGGGCGAGCTGGAGTTCACCGTGACCCTCGACGACGACGCCGCCGATCTCGATCAGGCACGGCTGTTCGTCGACGGGCGCGAGGTGGACCTGGCGACCGTTGCGAACGGCGGCGTCACCGTGGACGGCGATCTCGGCGTCGCTGTCTTGACCGGCCACGCGAAGCCGGTGCGGCCGTTGACCGTGCGCGTGGACTGGCAGGGGCCGGGGAGCGAGCGCCCGTGTTCGAGCGAGGTGACCTTCGAATGAGCCGGGCTCCATTCGGGGCCGCCGCAGTTCTCTGCCTGGGTCTCGCCGTCACGTCCTGCAGCTCTGGCAAGGAGGGGCTGGTCGAGGATCCTGGATCCATGCCCGACGAGAACCGCGCGCTGTGCGCGACGCGCCTGACGACGATCTACAAGTCGCTCTTGCTGTACCGCATGGACCAGGATGACTGGCCCGGCGGAAGCGGCACTGCCTTTTTCCTCGAGCCGCTCGCCCTCGCGGCTGTGCACTCCCCGGGCGCCGGGTTTCCGGAGACGGCGAGCTGTCCTGGTGGCGTGCGCATCGACGACGCGAAGTGGGACGAGATGGCGGCTGCGCTCGCGGGCGGCGCTCCCCTCGCGGTCGACGGGACGTGGTCGGCCTACGCGGGTCGGGACCAGGCGCGCTTTCCGCTCGGACCGAACCCATCGGGGCAGGAAGCGATCGTGGCCTGCGACAACGACGGAGTCGTCTGTCACGCAGGCGGAGTCAACGTGCTCTACGCGGACGGCTCCGTGCGTTTCCTCGAGACGATCGGGCGCTCGGCCGCCGGTTCCGTGGGGCCGGTCCGGGTCGGCGAGGACGCGAGCGGTCCACCGCTGGATCGCCTGTCCACGAAGTAGACGGACGTCGGACTCGGAGCCTCGTGCTCGGAACCCGATGGCGGAATCGTTGTTGCTCGCCTAGCAGCCCATGATGAACGTCACTCCCCCGCAGATCGCCCCCCCTCCGCCGAGGGTCGGCACTCTCGATCCTCAACGAATCGACCGATTCGCCTGCGTTCTCGATCGCCCATCCTCGGTGGATGTCGACGATCTGTAGGGAAAGCACTTCCACCACGGGCTGCTCGTGTCTTGGTCTCGACGTTCGCGCGCAGGAGCGCAGCTCTCCCGGCCCACCGGGAGGCGCGACGAGGATGTCGCTTCCCCGAAGCTGCGTGCGTGAAGTCGCAGCGCTGCCCGTGGCCGTGAGGGACCCGCTCCTGCCCGCGAACTCCGGAACCAGGACACCGATCCGAACCGCGACTCCGGCTCGCAACCGGTTGGTCCTCGCCGCTTCCCTTCGTTCGCTCCGGCTCGCTCCGGGCCCTCCGATCCTCCGACC
>CAYGST010000198.1:0-8194 GCA_964352415.1 uncultured Planctomycetaceae bacterium
CCCGCCCACTCGACGAGCACGGCGAGCGCCGGGTCCGCGCCCACCGCCTGCAGGGAGCTCGCGGTGGACTCGAGCGCGTCGATCGCAGCCTCGACGGCGCCGCGCTGGCTCTGCGCGCGGTCGACCTCGGGGAAGTAGCCGCTCGCGAACTCGTCCGCAGCGACGAGCACCTCGAGAGCAGCGGGGAAGTCGCCGTCGTGCAGGAGCGGCGCGCCCTTCTCCTCCCACTCCCCGATCCACACCGAGACGCGCTTGAGCTTGCGCTTGATCATCAGCTCTTCGATCGGCGTGTCGAGGTACGTCTCGTAGCCGGTCACGAGGCCGTTGCCCAGGATGACGCCGGGGTCCCCTTCCCAGATCACCTTCTGGTCGAGGTCGAGGAGCAGGACGCGCGGGAGGTTGAAGCGGTCGATGAAGAAGCGCTCGAAGCTCTCGCCGATGCCCGTGTCAGGCCGCGCGTCGATGCCCACGTCGCCGGGCAGCGGATGCTCCTCGAGGAAGCGCCCGATCCCGTCGAGGTCGTTCGGACTGAAGACGATCGTGATGGCGAGGTCGATCGCGCTCATCTCGTCGGCGAGCTGCATCAGCCAGCCGTCGACCGGGACGAGGGCGTTCTGCTGCGTGCTCATGAAGACCAGGAGCTGCGGCACGGCGCCGTACTCGTCCCAGGAGCTGCGGCTGCCCTGGACCCACTCCTGGACGTCGACGAACGGCGGTACGACGCCGCCGTAGGAGCCGCCGACCGCGCCGCCGCCGGCCTCGCGCATCTGCTCCATGCGCAGGTCGCGCTCGATGCGCGCCGCCTGGTCACCGGCCTCGCGCGCGAGGAAGCGGACGTCGCGGAAGCGGCACTCGCCGCGACCCGTGATCAGGCCGAACTGCCCGCGCAGCACGTCGCGGCTGCCGAACTCGTGCGTCGCCAGCAACTCGCCGTCGACGTAGAAGTCAACGAGCCGCCCGCTGACGTCGAGGCGCAGCTTGCGCCAGGTCTGCGAGACCGTGTCGGAGCTCTGCTTCGGCGGATCGACGGGCACGTGCCGCCAGATCTTCGGGTTGCCTGCGCCGAAGGAGCTCATCAGATCGACGTAGTCCGGGTTCGCGGTGCCCTCCTTGGCCTCCGTCTTGCCCGGCATGTACAGCAGTCCGTGGAACGTCGTCGAGTCCTTCTGTCCGAACACGAAGCCCGCGAACGCAATCTCTCCGCGGTCGACGAGCACGTCGGCCTCCATGGAGAAGTCCCCGCCGGTGATCCGGTCGAGCGTGAGGAACTGGTAGTCGTAGACGCCGGGCTCGAAGCCGCCGAAGTCGGCGTCGAGGAAGATCCCGTTCGGGGAGAAGGCGCCCTCGCTGCCCTGGGTGTTCCAGCCGTCGAGGTCTTTCTCGTTGTAGGCGAGCTCCCAGATCGCGATCGACTTCCCGCTGCGGCGCACCGCCTGCTCGTAGTCGAGGAAGAGGTCGGGCAGGTCGAGGTTGCGCCCCATGCGCCAGGCGATGTCCATCACCATGGTGTCGAGGCCGGCGGCCTCGTAGCGCTTGACGAGCGCGCGCGTCGCAACCGCCAGGTCGTCGCGCACGGCGGCCAGCGTCTTCTGCTTCGGGTCGAGCTTCGAAAGCAGGCGCTCGGCGTCGCGGATGCCCTCCTCGTCGCGCGGGGTCCGCGCCTCCATGTAGTGCAGCGCCTCGAGCACGAGCTTGACCGCGCGGTCCGAGTTCTTGAAGTGGTCGTCCAGCAGATCGGCGAAGGCGATCAAGAGCTCGATGTCGTCGGGCGCCTCGACCAGACCCTTCTCGAAGTGCTCCTTGGCGACCTCGTACTGCTTGTTCGCGACCGCGTATTCGCCCCAGCGGCGGTACGGGCGCTCGACATCCAGCGTGCCGTTCAGCTCGTCGCGCAGCTGCAAGCAGTAGTCCTTCCAGACCGCGTCGAGCTCCTCCACCGTCTTCGGCAGTCGAATCTCCGGCGCGTCCTCCGGGCGGTCGATCTTCAGCTGCGGCGAGGGGTTCGCGAGCACGACCTCCTCGAAGTTCTTGACGGCGCCTTCGCCGGAGCGGCCCCCGGAGGCGTTGATGAACTCCTGGAACGCGACGCGGTAGACGTAGCGCCCGTCGACGGGGTCCTGGTAGTTGTAGAGGAAGTAGACGACGCCCCAGGTCGGCGCGTACCACGGCGGACCCCAGGCGTACTTGTTCTCGAGGACGATGCGGAAGGTCGGCGCGGTCGTCGGCGTCGCGCTCGGATCGTCGGCGCTGAGCCCCTCGTCGAAGGTCGCCATCCAGCCCTCGTCCATGCGAGTGGCGAGCGGCATCAACCTGTGCGTCGCTGGCATGTTCATGATGACCGTGCCGTTCGGGAGGATGCGCGTGCCCTCGAAGAACGACGCCAGCCCCTCGTTCAGCCAGCCGGTCGCCGTCGTGGCCAGGCTCACGAACTGGTGCGCCGCTTCGTGGAACAGCGTCCCGACCATGCCCTCGAAGCCGCCCTGCGCGGGAACGTAGGTCTCGACGAAGCTGCCGGTGAAGTGGCCGCCGGACCACTCGACCGGCGGGCCGATGCCCTTCTTCAGGTACTCGTCCCGGTTCTTGAAGATGTTCAGCCCGATGCGCGGGACGCTGCCGCCGTGCTCCTCCGTGCCGTAGCGGAAGAAGATGCGGTAGAACGAGTTCATCTGCTCCATCGCCTCGGCGGAGCGCAGCAACACCTCGTAGCCTGCGTCGGTGTACGTGATGTAGTTGTCGCGCTCGAGCTTGGCGCGCGTGTCCCACTCCGCGTGCTCCTCGTCGTGCTCGCGGATCCACTCGTCGGTGACGTCTTCGAACAGGTCCTTCGGCTTCGCGTCGCCCGCCAGACTCGGGTCGGGCGAGGCGGCGATGCGCTCGACGCTCGCCTGCGCCTCCAGGTTCTCCGGATCGAGCGCGAGCACCTGCTTGAGCACGCGGATCGCGGAGTGCGCACGCCCCTGCTTCTCGTAGCGGTCGGCGATCGGCCAGAGCTTCTTCGTGAAGTCCTGCTTCAGCCCGTCGAGGTCGCGCGCGATCGGGTCGAGCGCGTAGAGCTCGTCGCGCAGCGCGGCGAGCTCCTTCTTCTTGGCCCCCTGCACGATCGAGAGCCGCAGGCTCTGGTGGAGCGAGTAAACGCGGTCCGGCGTGTCCCCGGCCGCCTCCGCCCAGCGCGCGCGCAGCCGCCAGGTCGGGATCGACTTCTGATCGCGCTCGAGCAGCCGCCGAAGCTGGTCCGCTGCCTTCTCGAGGTTGCCGGCTTCGAGCGTGCGCTCCGCAGCCTGCAGGCCGAGCTCGAAGGCGGAGGAGTCCTGACGCGGTGCCGCGGAGACGAGGAGCAGGAGGCCGAGCAGCCAGGGAAGTCGCGAGCGCATGACGGGAGGAGAGCGAGGGGGTCTGCGAGGACGGGCGCCGGAGTTTAGGCGCTCACCGCCTGGGCCGACAGGGGGCCACGGGCCACGTAACGGCCGCGTACGGGCGCGGGCCCGGGGCGCCCCGGGAGGCATCGCCCCGTCTCGCCTGGCCGTCCATCCTCGACGCCGGGGGCGGAGGCTCGCTCCGGGAGTGCGCGCGCGCGCTTCGCTCGGAGAATGGAGGCGGCACCCGGACTCGAACCGGGGATGACGGATTTGCAATCCGTTGCCTTAGCCACTTGGCTATGCCGCCTCGCGGGCCGCAGAGTCTAGCCTCGTGGGGAGCCGGGTCAAGCGGCCCGACGCTCGATCCCGGGGCCTCGCCTCGGGCCGGGACCATCGGGGAGGTGGCGAAATCGGTAGACGCATCGGACTTAAAATCCGAAGGCCCTCGGGCCGTGGGGGTTCGAGTCCCCCCCTCCCTACCACCGCGGCCCGCGCCGCAGGCGCCCCTCCAGCGAGTTGCATCGCGACGCCCGGCCCGCGCCTCCCCGGGATCGCGGCCAGCGGCTAGGTTGGTCTTCGTCCTCGCCAATCCGCGGCGCGGGACGAGCCCTGACCTCGAAACGCACAGCACCCATGCAACGCATCCTCACTCCGCTCGTGCTCTGCGCGCTGGCCTCCCCCGCCGTCGCGCAGCTCGACCTCTCCCTCGCCCAGGTCACGGACCTCTCCGCCCTCGGCTTCTTCGCCCCCGGCGGCGGCGCCTACGATCCGGTGACCCAGAAGCTGTGGGTCAGCGACGCGGCGTCGACGACCAACACCGTCGTCGAGATCGACCCCTTGACGGGCATCGCGAGCACCACGCTACTGGCCTCCATCGTCCCCGGCTTCTCGGCGGGTCCGGACGCCATGGCGCTGCAGCCCGGGACCGGCGACCTGTTCCTCTTCTCCGCGTTCGGAGGAGACCAGTGCGGCGCGATCAGCCAGGCGGGCGCCCTGGTCGCGACCTTGCCGACGGCCAATGACGCCAGCGCGGCGGCCTTCGATCCAGCGGGCCAGCTGTTCGTCTTCTCGGACAACACGCTGCAACTGCATCGCATGGACACGACGACGGCGGCGCTGCTCACGAGCGTCACGCTGCAGGGCTTCAGCGGCCGCGTGTCCGCCATGGCCTTCGACCCTGCGACGGGCAACCTCGTGGTGCTCGCGGACTCCGACGACTCGCTCTACGAGTTCGACGCCGCAACGGGCGTGCTGCTCGGCAACACGCCGCTCGTGCCCTTCGGCTTCAGCGGGAGCTTCCCGGGACTGATGGCCTTCAACGGCAGCGGCTCACAGCTCTATGTCGCCAAGGGCTCCGCGACCGCCGACCTCTACGTCTTCGACCGCGGGACGGCCACGACCGTCTTCTGCGTCGGTGACGGGAGCGGCGCCGTGTGCCCGTGCGGGAACGCCGGCGCCGCCGGTGAGGGCTGCGCGAACTCGAGCGGCGCCGGCGCGACCCTCGCCGTCACCGGCACGGCGCAGGTCGGCGCGGACTCACTCGTGCTCGCCGCGGCGCAGGCGCCCCCGTCCGCGTTCGGCGTCTTCTTCGGCGGCGGCGCCGAGATCGCCCCGGCGCTCTTCGGCGACGGGCTGCGCTGCGTCGGCGGCGGGATCCAGCGCCTGGGCGCACCCCTGCAGACCGACGCCGCCGGGCTCGCCCAGAGCGCGGTCGTCATCTCGGTCGTGGAGGGCCTCAGCGGTGGCGAGACCCGTCACTACCAGTTCTGGTACCGCGACACGCTCGGCCCCTGCGGTCAGGCCTTCAACGTCAGCCACGGCGTCAAGCTGACCTGGCAGTGAGGCGGCGCTGGCCGCGGCGCGAGTCCTGAGCTCGGACCGCGGCTGTCGCGTTGGCCGGCCCTGATCGTGCGGTTCGGGGGGTCGTGGCTCCCCGCCGGCAGAGTTTGGAACCACAGAGATCACAGAGGACACAGAGACCAGACAGGCGGTGAGCGGCTTCGCGGATCGGTCGGTTCGGGGGGCCGATGAAGTCCGGCGAGGTCGGATCAGGAGACAGAAGCAGCCGCCTTCGGCGGCCGGCAAGGCCGGCCGCCGAAGGCGGCTGATTCTGCTTCCTGACCTCGGTCGAGCCTGCCCCTGCCGGCTGCAGCCCCCCGAAGCGTCCGGCCCGTAAAGCCGATCAGCGGTCCGGCTCTGTGGTCTCTGTGTTCTCTGTGGTTCCGACCTCTGCTGGCGGAGAGCTCCGAGCCTCGAACCCGTTCAGCCATGTCCCCGCAACCGTCCAGCGCACCTGCGCTCGCGCGCCTGCGTGCGGAGCACCTCCCCCTTGGCGTAGGGCGCGCGATCCGAGACACTCCCCCGCCGCTCGGCGCGCCACATGACCTCGACCCCCTCCCAGCCCACGCCGAGCGTCCTGCGCCTCGCCGCGCCGCTCGTCTTCTCGTTCTGGTTCCGGGCGGCGTTCCAGTGGGTCGACACGATCTACGCCTCGACGCTCGACTCCCTCGGCGACGCGTCGATCGCCGCCATCGGGCTGACCGCGCCCTTCGACTTCCTTATGATCGCGTGCTGGGTGGGCACCTCGAACGGCCTCACCAGCCGCCTCGCCGCCGCGATGGGCGCGCGCGAGGGCGCGAAGGTCGACCAGCTGATCGCCTCGACGCGCAAGATCCTGAAGTGGGTCCAGGTAGCCTTCCTCGCGATCGCCGCCGGGATCTACCTGTCGGCCCACTCCTTCGGGCTCGACCCCGCCGTCGCGGGCCAGTTCCAGATCTACGGCGCCGTGCTGCTCGGCGGCATGGGCCTGACCGCATTCTGGTCGGTCATCCCCGACTCGCTCGTCAAGGCGCACAACGACACGCGCTCGACCATGTGGGCCGGCCTGATCTCGACGGTGATCAACTTCGCGCTCAACTCGCTGTTCGTGTTCGTCTTCCACTGGGGCATCTTCGGCATCGCGCTGGCCACGGTGCTCGCGCGCCTCGGCGGGCTCGCCTACGCGCTGCGCCAGGCCCAGCGCCACGAGGACGCGCGCCGGGGCTCCGGGCGCGACGTGGAGACCGGTCTGTTCGAGCGACCGACGCGCGCGATCCTGGCCCTCGCCGTGCCCGCCGGACTCAGCTTCGCGCTGATGGCCATCGAGACCTTCGCGATCAACTCGCTGCTCGCCGCGCGCGAGAACTCCGCGGCCACTCTCGCCGCCTTCGCCATCATCGACCGCGCCGGGCGCTTCCTGCTGATGCCGGTGATCGCCATCGGTGTCGCGCTGCTCCCGCTCTGCGCGCGGCTGTGGGGCGCGAAGGACTTCGCCGGCATTCGACGCGAGCTGCGCACCGGGATCCTCGCGTCCGTCGGCTACACCGTCGTGTTCACGCTGCCGCTGACGGTCCTGCTCGGGCCTTGGGTGGCCGAGGGCCTCACCGATTCGCCCGCGGCCCAGGTGTCCGCGCGCGCGGGCTTGCGGCTCGTCGCAGTGCTCGTGCTGTTCGGCGCGCCCACCTTCCTGCTGCGCTCCGCCTTCGACGGGATGCAGCAGCCGCGCCCCGGCCTGATCGCCTCGGCCCTGCGCACGTTCGTGTTCACCCTGCCCCTGGCTGCTCTCGGCCTGCACTTCGCGCCCGAGCTCGGGCTCGAGGAGATCGAGGGCCTCGTCCTCGGCAGCGCGCTGGGCGCGGGGCTCGCGACGGCGCTGCTCGCCTCCTGGATGAACGGCTTCCTGAAGCGCGAGTGTCCGGTCGCGGCGAAAGGCTGAGTTCGCCTCGGTGACTCAGGGCGAGCGGCGCTGCCCGCCCAGCACGAGCTGGCCGACGACGAGTGGTACCAGGCTCGCGCCAAGAATGAGACCCCAGCCCCCGGCATCGGGCGGCACCGTGCGCAGAGCCGCAGCAAGGGGCGGCAAGTAGACCGAGGCCACCAGCAGCGTGACGCATAGAGCGAGCGAGCCCCATACCCAGGGGTTGCGGACGACGTCGTTGCCGAGCACCGATGAGCCCCGTCCTCGCGTGTTGAAGACGTGCCACAGCTGAGCACAGGCCAGGGTCAGGAAGGAGACGGTCACGGCGGCGTCAGGTCCGTAACCGAGCCAACCCTCGGCGAGCAGCAGAGACGCGAGCACGCTACCTGCGAGGACGACAGCGTGGCCGAGGATGGCTGCCCAGAGGCGCCGGGGAATGAGCGGCTCGGATGGATCCCTCGGCGCCCTGTGCAGCACCGCCTCGTCGCCCTCACCGAAGCCGAGCGCCAGCGCCGGGAACACGTCGGTCACGAGGTTCAGGTAGAGGATCTGCAGCGGCAGCAGCGGTAGCGGACCGCCAACGGCCGCGGCCAGCGCGACGACCAGAACCTCGCTGACGTTGCAGGAGAGGAGATAGAAGACGAAGCGGCGGATGTTCTCGTACAGGACCCGCCCCTGCGCGACCGCCGCCACGATCGAGGCGAACGCATCGTCGACCAGCACCATGTCGGCGGCCTCGCGCGCGACCTGCGTGCCCCGCTTGCCCATGGCGATGCCGATGTCTGCCTTGCGCAGCGCGGGCGCGTCGTTGACGCCGTCACCCGTCATCGCGACGACGTGGCCCGCGTCCTGGTAAGCGGCGATCAGCGACAGCTTCTCCTCCGGCGAGACGCGCGCGAAGATCCGCGGGGCGAACGGATCCTCGAGCCCGGCGAGCTGCGCACCGGTGCAGACGACCGGCTCCGCGTCCTCGACGAGGCCCACCGCCCGCGCGATGGCCGCAGCGGTCCCCGCGTGATCTCCCGTGACCATGACGACCTCGATCCCCGCTCGACGGCAGGCTGCCAGCGCCTCGCGCACCTCCTCCCGCGGCGGGTCCGCC
>CAYGST010000199.1:0-8137 GCA_964352415.1 uncultured Planctomycetaceae bacterium
GGGGAGAAACGGGGCGAGCGCGCCTGGACTCCCGGGGGAGGAGCCTGCCATCGGACGCGCCCGCCAGCGCGAGACACTGCGAGGAGCGGAGAGACTACCCGCTCCGTTCCCCCGCGGTAACCCTCCTTTACGCAAGTCTATGCATCCCAATTGTGCCCCTTGCGTGAACACTCCGGCGCCCGACCGTTGCGCTTCGCGCGCGAGAGATTGGAATGTCACGGCCTCCCATCAAGCGACTGCACGTCAACTCCCCCACACCTGCACGATGTCCGACCTCACCCGCCTCGAACCGCACGAAGCGCGCATCCTCGGGGTGCTGATCGAGAAGGAGCTGACCACCCCGGATCAGTACCCGCTTTCGCTCAACGCGACCACCGCCGGCTGCAACCAGAAGTCGAACCGCGACCCGGTGCTGCAGCTTTCGGAGACCGAGGTCCAGATGCAGCTCGACAAGCTGGTCATCGCCGGACTCGCGGGACGCGTGCACCCGGCCTCGAGCCGCGTCGAGCGCTTCCGCCACAACCTGAAGGAGGTGCTCGACATCGACTCGACCAAGGCGGCGATCCTCGCCGAGCTGATGATGCGCGGACCGCAGACGCGCGGCGACCTGCGCACGCGGGTCAATCGCATGGCGCCGGTCGAGTCGCTCGAGCTGCTCGAGGCGAACCTCAAGCCGTTGATCGATCGCGGGCTCGTCTGCAGCGTTGCGCCGCTCGCGGGCTCGCGCGCGGGTCGCTACGCACAGACGATCGCGCCGGACGCGCACCCCGTCGAACGCACCGGGCAACCCGGGCCCTTGGGCGCCGCGCGAGCGGCGGCTGCGCCCGCGGCGACCGCTGCACCGGCCGAGCCGTCGCGCGTCGAAGCCCTCGAGCAGCGCGTCGAGCGCCTCGAGCACCAGCTCGCGGCGCTCGCGGAGCAGCTGGGCGCGGAGCTGCCGGCGGAGTGAGCGGGAGTACGGTTCCAGGAGTACGGTGCCAGGCACACTCCCATCGCCCTTCGGCTCGACGGTCGCCTGGGACACGCCGCCCGAGACCACGAAGGCCATCACGTCGCCCGGCGGCAGGTCGATCGGCGTCACGCGCTCCTTGCGCACCAGGATCAGGTTGGCGGCGAAGTTGTAGGACTGCGGCACGTAGACCGCGACCTTGCCCGGCCGGCCGAACTCCTCGAGGTCGCTGCGCGTGATGAAGCCGATCACCTCCACCTCGGGGTCGGCGGCGAAGGACAGCAGCACGGGCTTGTCGAACTTCTTCTTGTCGCTGACGAAGGCCTCGACCATGTCGCGGATCGAGGTGTAGATCAGCTTGACCACCGGAACGCGAAACACGACCTCCTCGAGCCGCCGCAGCACCCACTGGGTCACCACGTTCGAGGTCAAGAGGCCGATCCCGACGACGACCGCGAGGATGAAGACGAAGCTGAACGCCTTCCACGCGAAGCTCCCCGCGGAGATGTGCACGTCCGTCAGCGGGATCTGCATCTCGCCGTCGGACGAGAGCTCCACGAGCCCGCTGATGGTGTTGAAGGCGTAGATCAGGATCCACGCCGTCGCACCGACCGGAACGACGAGCAGCAGCCCGCGGATGAAGTAGCGCACGAGGAAGCGCACGGGCCCGCCGGTGTCCGGCGGCTGAACGCCGAGGTCGGCGTCGTCGGAAGGCGGGAGCATGGCGCCACCCTGCGGGGCGCGGGAGCGCGATGCAAGGAGCGGGAGCGCGGCGCGAAGTGCATCGCGCTGCGTCGTGCCAGGCCGGCGATCTCGGCTCTATCGATCGTTCTCTTCGACGGAGAAGCGCAAGACGGCGGACGGGTGCCAGTCCTGCGCTGGAGGGCTCGTCGCGAGTTCACGTCCCCCGGGGAGCACGACGCGGGCCTCAACGACGGCGTGGGTGTGGCCGGGCACGTCGAACGAAACCCAGCCCCGCTCGCCGATCGGGTAGGTGTGGTCCAGGAGCACCGGCGCCCCTGCCAGCGCACTCGCCCTTGCGACCACCTTGACGCGTGCGCCGCTCCACGATGGCTGCTGCCCGCTCAGCTCGATCGCCCCCGGGACGTCGCCCAGGGTCACCTCGAGCTTCAGCTGCTCTCCTGTCCATGGCACGAGCGGAACCTGCGCGCCCGAGCCCCCCGAGCTGCTGCGAATGGAGAGCTCCTGCGCAGTCGACGGGAGCCACCGCTGCCAGAAGCTGCCGTTCGACTTGGAGACGCTGCCCGCCATGCCACCGGACACCTTGACCTCGAACCCACGGCTCGGCTCGCCGGCGCCCGTGTAGGCCTTCACGGAGACGAGGCGCAGGTTCGGGACCGTCCAGTCGAAGCGAGCGTCCTCGTGGATGTCGAGCGCGTAGGCGAGCCGGTAGCCGCTCCCGCCGCGATTCGACAACGAGAGGCCACCCGCCGGGTCGACCCAGACCGTGTAGCTACCCGCCGGAAGGGAGACGGTCAGCTCGCCCTCCACATCGGTGTGCCCTTCGATCCGGGGAGCGACGCGTTCGACCCATCCGGGATGATCCGTTGGGGCGAAACCGGAAAGGCCTGGGTGAACCGGTGCGTGGCTCCGGGACCAGGAGAATCGAAGGGCGGCACCGCCCACCGGGATGCCCTCAGCGTCCTGGACGACGAAGTGCCCTTCGTGCGTCGGCACCCACTCTGGCGTCACGTCTCCGCCCTGGCTCGGGCCCTCGGCGCGATCGGGGTGGGGTCGCAGCTGGATCGGCGCGAAGCCCTCCACGTGAACGAGGACCTCGCGCACATCCTCAGGTGCCGGAACGCTCAACGTTGCTGACGCCGGGCGGTCGTCCAAGAACACGCGCGAGCGATTCCCGTACTCGACGTTTGAGGCGAGGAGGAGGCGCGCCGATGGGTCAGGAAGGTGTACGACGAGAGGTTCCGAGGCGCCGACGGCGAGCTCGACGACGTCGTGACCGGGTTCTGCAGCGATGACGGCGCTCGCAGCGCCATCCTCGAACAGCGCAACGACGCGAATCGGTACCCAAGCGGGCACGACGGCGCGCAACGCCCCACCATCCCGCGCCTCGGCACGCTCCGGAACGACCGGCTCGCCGAACGCGCTCCCGCCTCCATCGAATCGAGTCTCGCCGGAGTCCGCCGAGTCGAGATCGTCCGGTTCGCGGAACAGGAGCACGGCAGGCCGTTCGGTCGATCCCCAGGCCGCTTCGGCGATTCGGATCTCGAGCGTGCTGGTCGGCAGGACCAGGATCTCCCGCTCGACGCAGTCGTCGAGGCGAATGTACGTCGGGGCGACTCCCTCGCCACGGACCTGGAGCCTCGTCGAGCCGCTCACGGCTTCCAGCAGGGCCAGCCGACCTTCGCCTCCCGACGCTGTGGAAACCGGGCCCTGCCGACCCCACAGCCGAACGCCAGGGAGCGGGCGACGCGTGCGGTACTCGAGGACGGCGTAGTCCTCGGTGGGAGGCTCGCTCGGCTCCAGCCGAACGGTCAAGTCGGACGCGCTGAGCAAACGACGGCTCGCCGATCGAAACCCCCGAGCACTGATGTACAGCACCGCGGGCTGGCTCGCAGCGGCCACCAGCTGGGCGCGTCCGTCGGCTCCGGTCGTCGCACTCGCGATGAGGTCCGATTCGTTCCAGTACGCGTGGAGTCCGTCCGCCCCGCGGCGCGCGACGGGCCGCGTCAGGAACAGACGAGCGTCCGCCACCCCCTGGCCCCCCGGGTCGACGGCCCGCACGTTGAGTTCCAGCGGCTCTCCAACCAGGAGCGTCTTGGGCCCGTTGCCGATCTCGAGGGGGCCCGGCCGGACGGTGGACCATCCCCCTTCGACGCAGGAGAACCGCCAGCTCCCCGCGGGCAGCGACAACGCCTCGCCCTCGACGACGAACTCGACCGCCGCTTCGGAGTCGATCTCGGACTCGACGATCCATCGAGACCCAAGGGGGGCTCGGCGCGTCACCGTGTCCATGAGACGAACACTGGCCCGGCTCGCGGCCTCCGCCGCGGGCTCTTCGCGCAGCACACGATCCGATCGAACTCGGAGGCCGTGGGGATCGAGCTCCGTACTCGGCCCTCCGTCGTGATCCCGTGAGGGGAAGCGAGGCTCCGCTGGTTGCACGGCTCCGCTCGGCTTCCGCTCGCCGACGAGAGTCGCGACGAGGACGAACCCTGAGATTGCGATCGCGGCGAGGAGAAGGCGGGATGTGTGCTTCATTGAAGGGGCCCCCGGTCACGACCTCGTGAGTTGCAGGACGGCGAGAGCCGAGCTCGAAGGTCGAGACGGTGCGCGCCCGCCGCCCTCGCCCCTCAACTCTCCACCGCGCTCCGCTCCAGCTCCCCCATCACCTCGAGCAGCTCGTTCGCCACCGAGATCGCGATCGTCAGCGGCTCCTTCGTCGTCTTCGTGCTTCCGATCGGGCAGGTCACGGCGTGCAGCTGGCCCTCGGTGAAGCCGCGCTCGAGCAACCTCTTCTGGAAGCGCGCCCACTTGCGTCCGGAGCCGATCAGGCCGACGTACGGGAAGCATCCGCGGCGCAGCGCGCGTTCGAGCACGCGTTGATCGAGCGCGTGGTCGTGGGTCATGATCAGCACCAGCGCCGACTCGGGCAGCTCGTCGATCTCCTCCTCCGGCGCGTCCACGCACAGGAGCCGCCACGGCTTCGACGCCGGGATCCGCGGGCGAATCTCGTCCTCCTCGCGCGGGTCGATCAGCAGCACGTCGCTCTGCAGGTACGGCTGCAAGCCGGCGAGCGCCTGCGCCACGTGCCCCGCGCCGAACACGACCACCTGCCGCGCGGTCCACGGATAGGTCTCGTAGAACAGCGTCACCTTCCCGCCACAGCACTGCCCGGCCTTCTCGGACAGCGGGTACTCGACGGTGTCGGTGCGCCGGCCGCCCTGCGCGAGCAGCACGCCGGCGTGCTCGATGGCGAGGTGCTCCAGCTTGCCGCCGCCGATCGTGCCCCAGACGAGCTCGCCGCCGGCCACGATCAGCCGCGCGCCCGTCTCACGCGGCGCCGAGCCGGCGACCTCCGTGACGACGACGACTGCGCAGGGCCGTCCCGCGGCGTGCAGCGCGGAGAGCGCTTCGAACCAGGTGCCGGTGTGGTGCTCCATCGCCGGTCAGCTTAGCCGCAACTCGCGGTGGCGGGCGCGCGTGCGCCGCACACCGGGTGCGGGCCGACGAGGGGGTCCGCTGGTGGGCGATACTGGACTCGAACCAGTAACCTCCACGCTGTGAACATGGCACTCTACCAATTGAGTTAATCGCCCAGCGGGGCGGAGACTCTAGGGCCGCGCGCGCCGCGCTGCAAGTCCCCGTCGGGAGGGATCTCGCGCGTGCCTCGGGCACCGCGCCAGGAGCGCCGCGCGGGAGGGTGAGTGGCCTCGCCGGACGCCTGGAGGGGAACCGAGCAGGCTCGGGAGCCGCCGCGCAGGCAGCGCGCCCGCCCGCTCAGTCCGCCGGCGGGCCGCCGCCCTCGGAGCCCTTGAGGAGGTCGCGCAGGCGGGCCTCGGCGCGGCGCAGGAGCATGCGCACGGCGTCCTCGCTGCGGCCCTCCATCTGCTCGCCGGCCTGGCGCAGGGAGAGGCCCTTGAAGAACACGAGGGTGATCGCGGAGCGGTGGTCGTCCGAGAGCTGGTCGAGGGCGTTCAGGAGCAGCGCCTTGTCCTCCTCGAGCTGCACGTGCGAGGTGACGGTCAGGTCCTCGGCCGGCGGCTCGAAGAGCGTCGTCTCGCCCTGCGGTCCGGTCGGGACCTCCATCGAGCGCTCCTTCGACACGTCGCGCTTGCCCGCGGAGTAGAACTCGGCCCGGTCGCGGATCTTGTTCTGCAGGATCTGGATCAGCCAGCGCAGCAGGCTGCCCTCGCCGCGGTAGGTGTAGTTGTCGAAGTCGCGCGTCGCCTCGCGGAAGGTCGTCTGCGCGAGGTCGATCGGGTCCTCCTTCGCGCGCAGGCGTCCGCCGAGCCGGCGGCGCGCCATGTCGACCATCGTCTGGTGATAGCGCGTGAACAGGTCGTTCAGCGCGCTGGGGTCGCCGGACTGCGCGCGCTCGACGAGCGCGCGGGTCTCGTCGGTGATGTCGTCGAGGTCTGCCGGCGAGGCGGGCGCGGTGGGGACGTCCGGCGCCGGCGTGGCTCCGTCGCCGCCGGGGCCAGCGGCGGAGCGCTTCCCGTCCTGCGGGTCCTCGGGCGTCGATTCGTTCGGGGTCATTTGTGCTGCGCCAGGGATCTACTGCCGCCAGGGCGCCGAGGATACGGAGTTTGGGCCGCCGTTTCCGCTTCAGGAGCCGGCGGAGAGCCCAGATCCCCCCGGTCCGAGGGAACGCGGCGGGCGCTTCACCCGTCCCATCGATCGCGCGGAGCACCGTGACCGCGAAGCCGAACTCCTCGGGGATTCGGATGCCCACCGCAGGCCCCTGCGACGCCACCGCGAGGCAGGCTGCCCAGCCGCCGCAGGAGAGACCCCGCCCCTTCTTGGGCCACATCCAGATGAAGCTCAGCCACGCCGCTCCCTCTGCCCTCGCCCTTGGACTCGCCGCCGCCCTACTGTGCCTCGGCGGGAACGAGGTCCAGGCCTCGATGGGGTTCGGTAGTCCGCTCGGTCTCTCCCAGCGGGACTTTCGGGTGTTCAACAACTTCTCGTCGCCGGCCGCCAACGACAACCAGACCCCTCACCCGAGCTTCCCCGGCCACCAGGGCGCGGTGATGGCCATCTGGAAGGGCGCCGTGGAGTGGGGCTCCATCGCCCATGGCGACGGCAGCGGAGACCCGACACAGCCGATCATCGGGTCCGGCGGAGCGAACTTCGACGCGAGCTTCCAGGGCGAGACGACCGGGCCCGGCAACACGAACGGCAACGTGCACTCGGCGATTTCGGGTTCCTTCGGAGGAATGCTGAGTTTCACGGAGACTCCGGCCGGCGACGGGTGGCGCGTTCGCTACTACGACGTGTGGAACTGGTCAGACGGCCCCGATGTGCCCGTCGGCAATGAGTACGACCTGCAGGGTTTCGCCTGTCGCGCTCACGGGTTCGCCCTGGGGCTGGGCTCGAGCAGTGACCAGGGCGCGACGATGTTCCCGACAGCCGCCACGAGCTCCAACAGCGTTGGGACGAACAAGCGCAGCATCTCGGACTCGGACATCGCTGCGCTTCAATCCCTCTACGGCGTGATGAGCCCGACCAAGCCCGTGATCACGGGTCTCACGATTGCCGGCTCGCAGATGAAGGTCCACGGGCAGAACTTCAGCGCGAAAGGAAACGTCGTCTGGTTCACGCAGGCGGGAAGCAACGCCTCCGCGGCTCTTCTGAAGGCGGACCCCGCGGACTCCGACGGCTTCTGCATCGAGGTGACCATCCCGGCCAGCGCGGGCCCGGGTGACGTCCTGGTGCGCCGCCCGGGGAGCGGCCTCGACAACCTCTCGAACGCCTGGCCCACGGACCTGGCGGACATCCAGTCCTGCGGCGTGCCGGTGACGTACTGCACGTCCATGGCGAACTCCGCCGGCAACGGGGCAACCGTCACGTCCATCGGTAGCCCAAGCCTCTCGACGAATCAGTTCACCCTGGCGGCCGTCGGCCTGCCGCCGAACACGCCGGGGCTGTTCTTCTACGCGCCGAACCAGAACAACGTCCCGTTCGGCGACGGCGTCCTGTGCGTCTCGGGGTCGATTCAGAGACTCTCGGTCCAGACCGCCGACTTCGTGGGAGCCGTCATCGTGCCGCTCGACCTGACCAGCCCGCCGTTCGACGGCGGCCCCAGCGCGGCGGTCTCCTGCGAGACGATGAACTTCCAGTACTGGTACCGGGATGCGGGCTTCGGCGGCGCCGGCTTCAACACGACGGACGCGATCGCGGTCAACTTCTGCGACTAGCAGCCCGTGGCCTGGCGCTGCGCTACTCCCCTCAGAGACTCTTCCCGGTTGCTCGAATCCAGCGCGTCGAGGACCATGACCTCCTGAGCGCGTGGCTGCGTTCCCACCGCCGTCGCCTCTCGTTCCTCGCTCGCTGGAGAGAAGTCATGCCGCACCGCTCCGTCCTCGTCGCCTTCCTTTGCGCGCTCGCGCTCTCCGCGCTCTCCTTCGCGTCGGACCCTGGCCTCTCCGACCGGGACGAGCTCGTCGCCGGCGCGGAGGGCAAGGAGCTCGACGCGTACCTCGCGCG
>CAYGST010000200.1:0-4744 GCA_964352415.1 uncultured Planctomycetaceae bacterium
GCCCAGGGGCGTTTCCGCTTCGACGAGCTTCCGCTGGGTGCGTACTACGTCGGTCCCCCCGATGAGACGGCGAACGGCAAGTCGATGTGGGACGAGCTCACCCCGCTGGCTGGACTGGCCGTCCTGAGCGAAGCGGAGCCGGCAGTGGAACTCGCGCTCGTCGCTCACCGCGGACTCTACATCGAGGGGGTCGTCGTCGATCCGCAGGGACAGCCGGTGTCGAACGCGATGGTGAGGGCACGTGCAGAGCTTGGAAGTGCCGACGGTCGCTGTGACAAAGGCGGTCGCTTCCGGATCGGTCCGGTGGAGCCGATCGCTCACGAGCTTCAAGCGATGCGCGCAGGCGAGTTCGCCGAATCGGAGAAAGTCTCGGCGGAGCCCGGTGGGGAGCCGGTGCGACTCGTGTTGAAGCTGGGGGGAGCGCTGGCGGGCCGTGTCGTCGATGCTGGCACCGGGGAGCCGTGCGACGCAGACCTGTGCCGGAGCGGCACCGCCCTCTATAGCTTCAGATGGATGCATCCGGCCCGCGCGACGTTCTCGTGGGAGGGGTTGCCCGCGGACACCTATGCGCTGACCGCGAGGACAGCGGACGGGCGCATCGGCTACCTGGGAGGTCTGAAGCTTCAAGGCGGCGACCGCCTCGAGGACCTCGTCGTCCCCGTCGCTCCCGGCGCGACCTTGCGGTTGACGTATTCGGGACCGCTGGAGGGCGTCCATTGCCACGTCTTCGCCGAGGCCTCGCGAGTCCAGTTCACGATGCTGACACGAGGGGAGAGCGTCGACGTGCTGGTCCCGCCCGGGACGATCTCGCTGCACCTGGAGGGGCCCACCGAGGACCTGGGCGTCCAGACCGTCGAGGCGCATGCCGGCGCGGTCCAGAACGTGACGATCGAGCATGAGTGAGTCGAAGCGTGGGACCGCAGCGGCCACGCGCTGAGCGCTGATCGAACCGGCCTCGTTCGGGAACGGGGCGCGGTTGTTCGTTGAAGTGCTCGAGCCGGGCTCTGGAGCGTGCATGCGCGCGCATTGCTGTCTCGAACTGGCCCGCGCAGGCGAGCTGCGACTACTCTGTTCTCCGCTCTCGCACCGCAGTCCCACGCCCGCATGCAACGCAAGTCGCTCCTCGCACTCATCGCCGTCGTGCTCGTCGGCCTCGTCGTCGCCGTGCTGCTCTGGACGCCCGACGTCGACGAGACCGAGGTCGTCGCCGCGCCCGAGGTGGCGGCGGTCGTGGAGGTGCCGGCGGAGACGGAGCTGCCCGAGATCGAGGCCCCCGAGGAGACGCGCCAGCCGGCTGCGCCCAAGTGGGCGGGGCTCGATGCGGACCTCGAGCGCTTCGCGGCGAAGCCTGCGCTCGAAGCGAAGGAGCCCGACGACACGGACACGATCGACGCACAGCTCTGGTACCGGTTCGTCGATGGGGAGACACGTCTGCCGGTCGCAGGCGTGGAACTACGGCCGGTGTCCACGCGGTGGTCGCTCTCCGGGGAGGCCTCTTCGACGGACCTCCCAGCGGCAATGGCCACGTCGGACGCGGAGGGGCGCGCCGGCGTTCGCAATTCGGGCGGCCCGCGGATCCTCAGCGTGATCGCCGAGGGGTACGGACCGCTGCGACTCCGGCCTCATCCGTCCCACGAGCCCGGTGGTCCGCCGATGGAGATCAGGCTCATGCGCTCGGCGACCCTGGTCGTGCGCTTCGAAGGAGACGGGCCAACGCCGGGTGGGGAGCCCGGCGTCGTACTGAGCGTGTCCGGCCACGACTTGCTTCGGCCACCGATGGAGGAGGATCAACGGATGCTGGGGCTTGGGCAGGTCAGCCGCTCGAGACCGGTCGGCGAGGACGGGGCCTGCCGCATCGAGGGCCTCCCCAGCTCGGTGCCGATCGAGGCCAAGATCCCGGAGCTGCGCTTCGAGCTGAAGGAAGCGCTCGTCCTCGCGCCTGGCGAGGTGCGCGACGTGACGTGGAAGGCTGCGGGGGAAGGGCGCATCCTCGGTTCGCTCGTCGACGATCGGGGAGAGCCGATCGCGGGCCGCCAGCTGGTCCTGATGCATGCGCGAGGCTCCGTGCAGCACCCGATGCGCTACCTGCACGCCGTGCGCAACGACGACCTCGTGACCCGCGAGCGGACCGACGCGGCCGGTCGCTTTCGCTTCGAGGGGATCCCGCTGGGGGCGTACTACGTCGGCCCGGTGAGTGGAACGGCGATTGGCCAGGCGATGTGGGACGAGCTGGCGCCGATCGGTCATCTCGTCGTGCTCGACGACACGGGGCCGGTTGCGAACGTTGCGCTCATCGCCGACCGAGGGCTGTACCTCGAGGGTGTCGTCGTCGATCCGGACGGCGATCCCGTCCCCCGGGTTCAGCTCTTCATGAGTGGCTTCGCCCGCGGATTGAATGGACGGACCGACACCCAGGGGGAGTTCCGCATCGGACCCGTCATGGCCCGGGCGCACGGCCTGTCCGCTTTCGGAAAGGACGGCTTTGCCTCGTCCGACATCGTCGAAGTGACGCCCGGGGAGACGCCGGTTCGTATCCAGCTCAAGCGCGGAGGAGTCCTCTCAGGAAGCGCGGTCGACGGGTCGGGTGTGCCGGTTGCCGCGAAGTTCAGCCTCGGCGGCACGGAGCGCTTCGGGATCAGTAGCAGCTTTCGTCCCTCCGGCCACTTCGAGTTCTCCGGACGTCCAGCGGACACCTACACCGTGACCGCAATCGCACGCGACGGCCGCATCGGCTATCGAACAGGCCTCGTCCTCGGGGCCGGGGAGTCGATCGAGGACATCGCGATCCTGCTCGCGCCCGCGGCGATGGTGAGAGCCGTCTACGAGGGCTCGTCGCCGCGCTTCTTCTGCGACGTCCGCGTCGATGGCGGACGCGTGGGCTTTCATGTGCTCGAACAGGGACAGAGCCTCGAGATCTTGGTTCCAGCAGGGAAGGTCGCGCTCCACCCGTTCGAGGGGACGAAGGAGCTCACCGTGCAGACGGTCGAGGCGCGCGTGGGGGAGACATGCGAGGTGCGCATCGAGGATCAGTGAGTCGCGCGGCGCAACTGCGGCGATGGGCGAACCCGTGTCCGAGAACTTCAGATCCAGGGCACTCGGTGTGAGTCGGCGCGGGATGTGCCTCGGGTGTGGCACGGAGCTGGAGGACGGGTGGGAGAGATCGAGGAGCACTAGGCCTCACGCTCCCGGCAGCCGTCCCTGCGCCGGCTCGCGACGCGCGACGCCGAAGGCGCGCTCGATCCCGCGCTCGGCGCGCTCCCAGACCTCGAAGCGCTCGAAGAGTGCATTGAGGTGCGGCGTGACGACGCAGTAGTGCCCGCGCTGGTCGCCGCGGTGGTGCTTGGCGTGGTCGGCCTGGGACTGGAACAGGCGGACGTCCTGCAGCCAGGAGATCACCCGGCCGTTCGCGCGGCGGGAGCGGTGCGTCCACTTGTGGATCTGGTTGGCGTTCGCGCCGAGCGCCAGGATCAGGCCCAGCTGCCAGCTGAACAGGCCGAGGGCCCAGGCGCCGAGGCCGATCACGCCCGCGACCCCGATCAGCATCCCGGACGTGTACCAGTAGCCGAAGCGCGTCATGTACGCGGGCTGCTGGTGGTGCCGGTTGTTCTCCTGGGTGATGAGCTTCCCGATGAGGGGCGTGTCCTCGTTCCCGTAGGAGTCCTCCAGCCAGTGAACGAGGCCGGTGACGAGATCGACGAAGAGAACGCAGCAGACGACTTGAAGCAGGGTGAGGAGCACTTGGGCCTCCGGGCGAGGGCGCCACCATTGGCGCGGCCCGATGAAGCCGGAGTTCTTCGTATTGCGGTGCTGACTAACGGATGGCCTGTGGATAAGCGCTGCGAATCCATGGGGCTGGGGCGCACAGCGGGGCAACGGGCTGCGGCAGGGGCGCAGCGGGCCACCGAGCGCCCGCAGGGCCGTTCCTGGGCCTCCGGGCGTGGCCCGTCCCGGGCGCCACGGGTCGCGCGGAGCGGAGGACGGGTGCGGGTCGAGGCGCTCCGTGGGTGGGCCTCGGCTCGGCCGATCGGCCCCAATCAAGGGCGAACGGGATGGCCGGGGTCCCGGGCTTCGGAGTCCGATGCCCGGGAAAGGCGTGCTCCGGAGCCGCCGCCGGCTCACGTGCCCTGGGTAAGCGGGTCGAAGTGAGACGCGCGGGTGCCTGCGGTCCGCGCACCGCCTCCATGGACTCTCCCGCATCTCGAACTCCCGTTCGCCGGAACCGCCTCGCGCTCCTCGGGCTCCTCGCCCTGGCGCTGGTGCTGCGATTGCACGGCTACGCCGAGAGCGTCTGGATCGACGAGCTGTTCACCTCGGACTTCTTCTGCGGCCACCCGCTGGTCCTGGCGCGCACGCTGTACAGCGACATCCACCCGCCGGCCTACTTCGTCTTCATCCACTTCTGGAACCAGGTCTTCGGAGATGGCGAAGTCTGGCTGCGGCTGCCGCCGCTCCTGAGTGGTCTGGCGTCGATCGTCGTCGTGGCCAAGCTCGGTGAGCGCTACCTCGGTACGCGCGCCGGGCTCGTCGCCGCCGCGCTGCTCGCGCTCTCGCCCGTCCACATCTGGTACTCGCAGGAAGCGCGGCCCTACGCGACGAACCTGCTGCTCGTCCTCTGCGCCGCCTACGCCTACGAGCGTCGACGGGACGACACGCGCGCACGCTGGACGTGGCTCTACGCACTGAGCCTCTTCGGCACGGTCTTCACGCACTACTACACGGCGGCCTACCTCGTCGTGTTCCCGCT
>CAYGST010000200.1:4844-8135 GCA_964352415.1 uncultured Planctomycetaceae bacterium
GTCCTCGTGTTCGCGCGCGGCGCCCTGCGACTCCTGCGTGAGCGCGAGCGTCACGGCTACCACGTGCTGGTGCACCTCTCCGTCCTGCCGGGGTGCCTCTTCGCCCTGAACCTCCTCGGTCTGGACCACACGTACATCGAGCGCAGCGCGTTGCCCGCCCTGCCGTTCTTCTTCCTGGTGCTGGCCGCCGGGGTGACCGGATGGAAGGCGCCGAGCATGGAGCGGGCCACGCTCGCCGGCGCGCTCGCCGTCGCGCTGGTGATCCTCGGATTCGCGCGCGTGCACGAGCGCCACTGGACGGTCTACAAGCCGAATCCCGACTGGCGCGCCGCGGCGGCCTGGATCGGCGAGCGGATCGACGCTGGCAGCGCGCCGCGTCACCTCTACACCGGCCCGCAGTCGCCCTCAGCGCTGACGTACTACGACCCGCGGATCCGCGAGGTGAAGTACTTCGAGCGCAACGACGAGCGAGTCGATCACCTCGTGCACCGTCTCTCGACGACCTGCGGCGAGGATGGCTTCCCGGGCGCGTGGCTGGAGGAGAACCTCCGCGAGAGCCTCGCCGGGCTCGATGAGCTCGGGCGCCAAGCGCAGGAGAGCACGGCCGTCGAGTCGCGCTGGCTCGGCCAGTACGACCTGCTGGGACTTCCGCCGAGCGAGGCCCCCAGGAGCCTGCTCCTGCTGACGCAGTTCGGACCGAGCGTCCTGACCGACTCCGTCCTGCGGAGCCCGCGAACGATCGTCACGCACCGACACGACGTCTTCGGTCTGACGCTCTACGAGCTCGACCTGTATCCCGAGCCGCCGGTGGGTGCCCGTTGAACGTCCGGCCCTACATCCGCATCGCGCGGCCCGACCACTGGTTCAAGAACGGCTTCATGGTGCTCGGCATCGTGATCGTCAGCTTCTATGAGCCGGAGGCCTTCACGTGGGCGGCGCTGCCGCGTCTCGCGGTCGCGCTGGTCGCGACCTGCCTGGTGGCGTCGAGCAACTACGTGCTGAACGAAATCCTCGACGCGCCGACGGATCTCGAGCACCCCGAGAAGCGCCTGCGGCCCATCCCGGCGGGGGAGGTCTCGCTTCCGATTGCCTGGGCAGAGTGGATCGGCCTCGCTGCGATCGGTCTCGGTCTGGCCTCCACGCTGGGGACGGCGTTCCTGCTCAGCGCCGCGGCGCTCTGGGTGATGGCGCTCATCTACAACGTTCCGCCGGTGCGCGCGAAGGAGCTCCCGTACATCGACGTCATCACCGAGTCGATCAACAATCCGATTCGGCTCCTGCTGGGTTGGTTCGCGCTGATCGACACGATGCTCCCGCCGGTCTCGCTCCTGCTCTCGTACTGGGGGCTCGGGGCGTTCCTGATGGCTACCAAGCGCTATGCGGAGCTGCGCTCCATCGGGAACCGTCGCCAGGCGGCGGCCTACCGCGCCTCGTTCGCGCACTACACGGAGGAGCGTCTGCTGGTCAGCCTCTTCTTCTATGCGGCCCTCTGCGCGCTGTTCGGTGGCGTGTTCCTCGTGCGCTGCAAGCTCGAACTCTTGTTCGCCGCCCCGTTCGTCGCCGGCGCGATGGCGGCCTACCTGCGACTCGGCATGGAGTCGGACAGCCCGACCCAGAAGCCGGAGCTGCTGTATCGCGAACGCGGATTCTTTGCCTACGTCATGCTCTGCGGGCTCTTGTTCCTCGCGGCGATGTTCGTGGAGGTGCCGGCGTTGTACGAGCTCTTCCGGGTCGAGCCGCCACGAACGCCTGCACTCTGGCGCCTGGGTTGAGCGGCACCGCGGGGCGCCCGAGCCCGCTCCCAACGCCCCGGGTCCCGCTCGCTCCAGCGGGCCGAGTGGAGCCGTCACCGCCCCACGGCGATCGGTTCTCCTGGACGACCGAACGGTCCTTCGGCGCCCAGCGGCGCACCCTCTTCGAACCCAGGACGAACATGAACTCCAAACTTATCTCTGCGGCAGCCCTCGCGATCGCCGCGCTGGCCTTCGCTCCGGAGGCCACAGCGGACGGCTGCACCGGCCGCGACAAGGGCGCGAACTCCACTCAGGAGAGCTCGGCTCGCAAGCGCGGCCTGACGCGCGGCCGCGTCAATCAACGGCTAGGCAAGCAGCTGCGCCAGACCGACGACACCAAAGCCGAAGTCGAGGCGGACGGCGGTCGTCGGAAGAAGGCGGCCAAGAAGAAGGGCAAGCAGCGCAAGAAGAAGGTCCGTCGCCGCGGCGGCGTCCCGCCGGTGCCCACACCGGACGGGAACTGAGCCCGACCGCTTCAACTCGCCGGACCCTCGCGCACGAATGTGCGCGAGGGTCCGGCTCGTTTCGGGCGAGGCGGTGCGGCGCGTGAGCGCGGGGGCCCCAGCCCCTATGCTGGGCGGCGCCCGCACGGGCGTCACGCTCCGCTCCCGAGAGATCCCCGCCATGACTGACACCGAGACTTCCAAGTCCTCGACGCGCGACGAGCGACAGCTCTACTGGCGCACCAACCTGCGCTACCTCGCCGTCCTGCTGACGACCTGGTTCCTGGTCTCCTACGGCTGCGGGATTCTCTTCGTCGACTGGCTCAACGGGTTCCGCCTGCCCGGTACCGGCTTCAAGCTCGGCTTCTGGTTCGCACAGCAGGGCTCGACCTACGTCTTCGTCGTACTGATCTTCGTGTACGTGCTGCTGATGAACCGCCTGGATCATCGCTTCGACGTCGACGAGAGCTGAGGGGCGACGCACATGACCATCCAGTCCTGGACCTTCCTCCTCGTGGGAATCTCGTTCGCGCTCTACATCGGTCTGGCGATCTTCGCGAAGGCCAAGTCGACGAGCGAGTTCTACGTCGCGGGCGGACACGTCCCGCCGCTCGCGAACGGGATGGCGACGGCGGCCGACTGGATGTCGGCGGCCTCCTTCATCTCGATGGCGGGGCTGATCTCCTTCCTCGGCTACGACGGTTCCGTCTATCTGATGGGCTGGACGGGCGGCTACGTGTTGCTGGCGCTCCTGCTCGCGCCGTACCTGCGCAAGTTCGGCAAGTTCACGGTGCCGGACTTCGTGGGGGACCGCTACGACTCGCAGACGGCACGCGTGGTGGCGGTCGTCTGCGCGATCTTCGTCTCGTTCACCTACGTCGCGGGGCAGATGCGCGGCGTCGGAATCGTCTTCAGTCGCTTCCTCGAGGTCGACATCACCGCCGGAGTGATGATCGGCATGGGGATCGTCTTCTTCTACGCGGTGCTCGGCGGGATGAAGGGCATCACGTACACGCAGGTCGCGCAGTACTGCGTGCTGATCTTCGCGTTCATGG
>CAYGST010000201.1:0-8093 GCA_964352415.1 uncultured Planctomycetaceae bacterium
GGTCGGGAGGGCGACGAGCCAGGCCTCCCAGGGGCCGAGTTCGAGGTCCAGCGGGTCGGGAACGGACTCCCCATCGAGGCTCGCGAACAGCCAGTCGGCGGCCTCGCCCGCAATGGGGTCGCCGGCCAACCCCGCGAGGCCCAGCCAGGCCGCCGCAGCGTCGGAGCGGCCCGCCTCGAAGGCCTCCAGAGCGTGGCCCGCGGCCACCTCCGCAGCTCGTCCCCGCTCCTCGAAGTCCGCCAGCCCCGCGGCGGTTGCGAAGGCTGTCAGACGCCGGGTCACCTCCGGAACTCGCTCCACGCTCGCCCCCAGGCCCTCGAGCCGCGCCTCGGCGGCCGCGTAGCGCCCCAGCCGCAGGTCGACCAGGGTGCGCTCGGCGGGGAAGTCCCCGGCGAAGCCGGCCAGGCGCCAGCTCGCCGTGGCCAGGAACAGCACCAGGCCCAGCGCCGCGGCGCCCCGCAGCCGCCGGGTCAGCCTCCTGCCGACCTCTGGCTCGAGCGCCGCACGGTTCAGGAAGGCGATCCGGCGACTCGTGCTGAAGTGACGCCAGGAGCTGCGGTTGTGAGCGGACGGCGCGACGGACTGCAGCGCGCTGGTGATGCCGATCCCGTCGCGCAGCAGCTCGAGGCAGAACAGATCGGCTTCGAGCTCGACGCGCCGCGAGAGCCATCCGAAGGCCAGCAGCCACAGTGAGAGTCCGACCCCGGCCAGCGCGAGCGCGAGCGTCCCGTCCTGGGGCTCGACCCAGCTCAGGCCGGCATCCAGCGCAGCGAAGAACGCCAGCGCCCAGAGCAGGAAGAGCAGGACGTGGTAGCGCTTCGCGTGGCCGATCTCGTGCGCGTACACCGCCGCGAGCTGACGCGGGCCGAGCTGACGCAGCAGCGCGTCCGTGAAGAACACCCGGCGGCCGGCGGGGAACAGCCCGACGATGGCGGCGTTCGCCATCAGCCCACCGGTGTTCCAGACGAGGAGCTCGCGGCAGCGAAAGTCCGCGAGCCGCGCGACGCGGTCCAGGAGCTCGCGCTGCGGACCGTCCGTGAGCGGAGTCGTGTCCCAGGTCGCGCGCAGGAAGCGCGGCAGCGCCACCACGAACGCGCACAGCAACGCGCCGGTGAACGCCAGGCTCCAGAGCGCCACTTCCTCCACGCCGATGCGCAGCAGCTCGGACGCGCCGAAGAGGGCCGCGATCAGAACGTAGGCGCAGATCGGCCCGAGACCCGTGAAGAACATGCGCGCCTGGAAGCTGCGCAGCCCTGGACGAGGCCCGCGGCCCGCCGCGCTCGCGCGCGCCTCCGCGTCGATCGTGAGCAGCGTGAGCACGACGAACGGCGCGAGCGCCAGCAGCAGCGCGGGGTGCGGCCACTGGAACAGGGACAGCTGCGCGTCGAACACGATCTCGAGGCTCGCCTGCCAGCCGAACAGCGCGACCGCGACGACTTGACCGAGCACGGGAACGGCCCGGCCGACGCGCGCGGCGCGCGCCGCCCAGTCGAAGCGTCCCGCGAGCGCCGCGCGCCGTTCGAGACGGCCCGTGAGGTGCGGCAACGGGAGCAGCGCGATCACGGCGAGCGGAAGCGGTGCCGGGTCGAGCTCCAGCCCTTCGACGAGCCCGAGGCTCGCTAGCGCGAACAGGATCGAGGCCAGGTAGCCCATCAGTCGCCCGGCGCCTCGAGCTCCAGGCCTCCGCAGCGTCGCGCTGGCCCGAACAACTCCACCTCGCCATCCGCGCGCCGGCGCACGACGAGGGGTCCGCCGCGCATGTGGATCGTCGTCTCGCCCGGCTCGTTGGCGATCGTCGCCGCCGCTGCGCAGGCGCCCGTACCGCAAGCGGCCGTTTCTCCCACGCCGCGCTCGAACACGCGCAGGTGCCACGCGTCGTCGCGACGCGCGAGGAAGCCGACGTTCACCCCGTTCGGGAACTCCGCGGAGCGCTGCAGGGCAGCGCCGAGGCCGTCGACGTCCGCGGCGCGCTCGTCGTCCACGCGCAGGACGCAGTGCGGGTTGCCGACGTCGACGGCGTGCGCGGAGGATGCCCTCGCCGCAGCCGGGAACTCGCTCGGTAGCGCGTGGATCCGCGCGGTCCCCATCGACGCGAACAAGCGCGCTTCGTCCCCCGCCGACTCCACGAGTCGAACTCGGCGCGCGCCCGCGTCCGTCTCGACGACGACTTCGGGGGCGGCGGCGCCTCGCAGCAGATGCCAGGCGACGCAGCGCAGGCCATTGCCGCAGGCCTCCGGGCGCGAGCCATCGGCGTTGAGGACGATCATGCGCGGCGCGTCCCCGCTCGTGTCGAGGACCAGCAGCCCGTCCGGGCGCTCCCCTTCGAAGCAGGGCTTCGCGCACCAGGCGCGCGCCACCGCGGGCCAGTCGCCGCGCGCTTCCACGCTCGCCTGGACGAGCAGGAAGCGATTGTCAGCGCCCGAGTACAGCTCGACCTGCACGCCGAACCGCCCGCTCAGGTGCGTCGCGCACGCGCGCGGACGCGCTCGCTGTTCTTGAAGTGCACCTTCGCCACCTCGGAGAGCTGCTCTTCGCCGTGCTCCTCGACGAATTGGACGCCGACGCGGTCCACGGGGGAACCGGCGCCCTTGTGGAGCACGACGTCGAAGCGGTCCCCGAGCTCCTTCAGCTGGATCAGGAACTCGGCCCGCGCGAGGATGCTCGCTGCCGCGACGGCGAGCTCGGCCTCGGCCTTCGTGCGCAGCTCGATCGCGAGCTTCAGGTCCTTCAACTGCGGCCCGATCTCGTCCTTCTTGGCGAACTGATCGATGACGACCCGGTCTCCCGGCTCCGCGACGCCGCGGATCGCCTCGGCGTGCTCGCGCGAGAGCAGCGTGTGGAGGCCGAGCTGCTTCCAGTCGCGGTTGTAGTCGGCCGGCATCAGGATGCGCAGGCAGTGCCGCAGCTCCGGGCGGAGCTCGGAGGCGATCTTCAGCGCCATCGGGTCGGTGATGCGCTTGCTGTCCATGACGCCCAGGCCGCGGAGGAGCTCGACCTGATCGAGGGTCACGCGCGCTGCGCAGACGACCAGCGGGCCGAAGTAGTCACCTTTGCCCGTCTCATCGCTTCCAACGGTCGTGCAGGTCATCGGCAGCGTCGGGCCCGCCGCGCCGGCGGATGCGGCCGACGGGCTGGCCTTGCGCTCCGGAGCCGCCTTGGCGCCCTCGGCGAAGCGCGCCACGAAGGTCTGCGGGTCGGCTCCTTGAACGACGAGCTTGCCGGACTTGTAGAGCGTCGCGACGACGCCCTCGCCCTTCACGCTGAAGAACGCGTGCGGGACGCTGCGGAACTCGAACGCGCCTTGATTCAGGCGCTCCCGCAACGGGGCGCGCTGACTCGGCGGCAGCTTGACGACGAGGGTCTCCTGGGGCACGCCAAGATTCTGTCACGTCGCGACCGCCGGAGTGCACGCCAAGGACGTCAATCCCCGCCACCGCGGCGATTCGCGCGACGAGCCTCCTGATAAGCAGTAGTCGCTCGTCGGCCTCTCGCAATACAATCCGCGGTCGGTGAGCCCCGCTCGCCACTCGACCCGCACGCCCCTCCCGCAGGAGACCCTCCGTGGCAAAGATCTACGACTCCATCCTCGAGGCCATCGGCCAGACGCCCCTCGTCCGCATGCGCCGCATCGGCCGCTCCACCGGCTGCGAGATCCTCGCCAAGTGCGAGTTCTTGAACCCGGGCGGCTCCGTCAAGGATCGCATCGGCGCGCGCATGGTCGAGAAGGCGCAGGAGTCCGGTCGCATCAAGCCCGGCGACACGCTGATCGAGCCGACGAGCGGCAACACAGGCATCGGCATGGCGATGGCGGCGGCGGTGCACGGCTATCGGATGATCATCACGATGCCGGAGAAGATGAGCCACGAGAAGCAGGTGACCCTCGAGGCGCTCGGCGCCGAGATCATCCGCACGCCCACCGAGGCCGCGTGGGACGCGCCGGAGAGCCACATCGAGGTCGCCAAGCAGCTGCGCGACATCCTCCCCAAGGCGCACATCCTCGACCAGTACAGCAACCCCGACAACCCGAACGCCCACTACGAGGGAACGGGTCGCGAGATCCTCGAGCAGACGGGCGGCGAGCTCGACTACCTCGTCCTCACCGCCGGCACCGGCGGGACGATCTCGGGCGTCGCGAAGGTCGTCAAGGAGCACCTCCCGAACGTGAAGGTCATCGGGGTCGACCCCGTGGGTTCGATCCTCGCCGGGCCCGGGCCGATCGGCAGCTACAACGTCGAGGGCATCGGCTACGACTTCATCCCCGACGTGCTCGATCGCAGCCTCGTCGACGAGTGGATCAAGTCGGAGGATCGCGATTCGTTCCAGATGGCGCGGCGCCTGATGCGTCAAGAGGGTCTGCTCTGCGGCGGCAGCTGCGGCTCCGCGATGTGGGCCGCCGTCGAGGTCGCCAAGAAGGTCGGCCCCGGCAAGCGCATCGTCACCCTGCTGGCGGACTCGATCCGCAACTACATGACGAAGTTCGTCGACGACCAGTGGATGAAGGAGCACGGCTTCAACGAGGCCAGCTGGGAGTCCGGTACGGTCGGCGACCTGCTCCTCAAGCGCCCGCAGTCCGAGGTCGTCAGCGGAACGAGCGCGGACACGGTCTCCGACGCGGTGATGCGCATGAAGGAGTTCAACATCTCCCAGATGCCCATCATCGACGAGGGTCGCCTCGTCGGCATCGTCACCGAGTCGGACCTCCTCTCGAAGATGGTCGAGGGCCACGCCTCGCTCGCCTCCGCCGTCGCCGAGGTCATGTTCCGCAAGGTGCACACGATCCACCAGGACGAGGACGCCGGGCAGCTGCTCGAGATCTTCTCCCACGGCGAGGTCGGCATCGCGGTCGACGATAGCGGCGACGTGAAGGGCATCCTGACCAAGATGGACCTGTTCGATCACCTGACGTCGGCCAGCCCGCGCTGAGTCGCCGTCGATGACGGCCATCCTCGTCGCCGGGGCCTGCCTCGTCGCGCTGGCGCTCGGGTACCGCTACTACTCGGCCTACCTCGCGCAGCGGATCTTCCGGCTCGAAGCGGACGAGACGGTGCCCGCCATCGAGTTCGAGGACGGCTGCGACTACGTCCCGACGAAGGCCGAGGTCCTCTGGGGCCACCACTTCGCTTCGATCGCGGGCGCCGCGCCGATCCTCGGCCCGGCGATGGCCATCGTGTGGGGCTGGGTGCCCGCGCTCCTGTGGGTCGTCGGCGGCGTGATCTTCATGGGTGCGGCGCACGACTTCGGCGCGCTCGTGCTCTCGATCCGCCACAAGGGCCTGACGATCGGCAGCCTCGCGTCGACGTACATCAGCCCGCGCGCGCGCGTGCTCTTCCTGCTGATCATCTTCTTTCTGATCTGGCTGGTCGGCGCCGTCTTCGCGTTCGCCATCGCTGGGCTCTTCGCGAGCTTCCCCGCGAGCATCCTGCCCGTGAACCTCGAGATCCTCGTCGCCGTCGGCATCGGCTGGTGGGGCTACCGCTTGAAGCGCTCGTTGATGATCCCGTCGATCGTCGCGCTCATCGGTCTGTACCTGACGATCTTCGGGACGGCGAGCGGCGTCCTGTGGGTGCCAGAAGAGGGCACGCTTCTGCGCTCGAAGGACTTCTGGCTCGTCGGGTTGATGCTGTACGCCTACGTCGCGAGCAGCCTGCCCGTCTGGCTCCTGCTGCAGCCGCGCGACCTGATCAACAGCCACCAGCTGATCGTCGGGCTCGGCGCGCTCTACGTCGGCTTCTTCATCGCGCGCCCGGAGTTCTCCGCCCCGGCGGTCGGCGATCTCGACGCGTTGCCGAACCTGTTCCCCTTGCTGTTCGTGACCATCGCCTGCGGCGCGATCTCGGGCTTCCACGGATTGGTCTCCTCGGGCACGACGAGCAAGCAGCTCTCCTGCGCGACCGACGCGCGACCGATCGGCTACGGCGCGATGCTGATGGAGGCCGGCCTCGCGATCCTCGCGACGATGGCGGTCGCTTGCGGGCTGTGGCAGGGCGCCGAGCACGGTCACGCGTGGGAGTACCTCAACACGACCATCGCCGCCTCCTCACAGGACGGCCAGCTCCCGCTCCCGCAGGTCGGCCAGGCGTTGATGGCGTTCGTGAACGGAGCGGCGAGCTTCCTCTCCTCGGTGGGCATCCCGACGGAGATCGGCATGACCGTGGTCGCCGTGCTCGTCATCTCCTTCGCCGCGACCAGCCTCGACACCGCGCTGCGCATCCAGCGCCTGGTGCTCGCCGAGCTCGGCTCGATCTACGACGTGCAGCCGCTGCGCAATCGCTGGATCGGCGGGGCGATCGCCGCCGGCTCCGTGCTGGTCCTGATCTACGCCGACTACGACCAGGGGGCGAAGAGCCTCTGGCCCGTGTTCGGCGCGACCAACCAGGTGCTCGCGGCGTTCACGCTGCTCATCACCGCGCTCTACCTGCGCAAGCTCGGCCGCCGCTCGCGCGCGTATTCGATCCCCGCCGTGATCGTGATGGTCATCACGCTGACGGCGATGGTCGTGCAGGTCAGCCGCGACCTCGGCGAGGGCAAGTGGCTCGTGTCCGCCGTCGGTGGACTGATCGGACTCCTCACCGTGTGGGTCGCGCTCGAGGGCGCGCTCGCTTGGCGGCGCGAGGTCACGGTCCCGGTCGAAGACTGAGCGGCTGAGCGCCTCAGGCGCGCGCGCGAGCCCGCGCGGCGTCACGCAGGCTCAGCGACCCGACCCACAGGAAGCTGACGAAGAAGAGCAGCAGGAACGGGAAGACGCCCCACTTCCCGCCGCGCAGCGCGGCGGCGATGCCCCACGCGAACCACGCGGCGAGCGCGAGCTCGATCCCCGGCAGGCCCTTGAGGAGCGCGACGTAGGGCGTCGCCTCGGCGTCGTCGCCGCGCTTGGGCGTGCGTACGAACGTACCGGTCTTCGGGAGCAGGCCTTCGATCACGGCCCTCGTCTGGCTCACGCACATGCCCGTCCCGAGCACGACGGCCATCAAGGTGTCGCGCAAGCGCTCGCCGAGTCTGCGGCCGATCGCGCGCTGGCTGCCCTCGTAGAACGTGAGGACGGAGACCGTGCAGAGGACGAACGCGAGGAGATGGAGCCACTGCGGAACGGCGAGCTCGTGATCCACGAGCAGCGGCAAGAGCAGGCTCATCATCAGGACGCACGGCGCCCCTACGTAGGCGGTCAAGTGCGCGATGGCTTCGCGGCGGACGCGCCACGGCTCGCGGGAGCCGAGGATGCGCGGTCCGAGCTTGCGCACGACCTGCATGCTGCCCTTCGCCCAGCGGTGCTGCTGGGACTTGAAGGCGGCGATGCCGGGCGGGAGCTCAGCGTGTGCAACGACCTCGGGCGCGTAGCGGAAGCGCCAGCCGGCGAGCTGCGCGCGGTACGAGAGGTCGAGGTCCTCGGTCAACGTGTCGTGCTGCCAGCCGCCCGCGTCCTCGATCGTCTGGCGACGCCAGACCCCGGCCGTGCCGTTGAAGTTGAAGAACAGCTGGTCGTCGTGGCGCACCTTGTGCTCGATGACGAAATGGCCGTCGAGCAGCGTCGCCTGCGCGCGGGTCAGGGCCGACTCATCGCGGTTCTCGTGGCCCCAGCGCGCCTGCGTCATGCCGATCGCGGGGTCGGCGAAGTACGGCAGCATGCGCTCGAGGAAGTCGGGCTCGGGCAGGAAGTCGGCGTCGAACACGCACACGAGGTCGTAGCGCGCCAGGCCGAGGCCGTGATCCAGGGCGCCCGCCTTGAAGCCAGCGCGGTTCGCGCGGCGGACGACCTTCGCGTCGACGCCCGCGTCCACCAGGGCCGCAATCTCCTCGTCCACGATTGCCCGCGTCTCGTCGTTCGAGTCGTCGAGGAGCTGGAGCTCCAACTCACCACCGGGGTGCTGCAGCCGGCCCGCGGCGCGGATGAGGCGGCGGACGACGGTGCGCTCGTTGAAGACCGGGAGCTGGACCGTCACGCCCGGCCAGGTCTCGAGCGCGGGCTCCGCGACCCGATCGCCCCAGCGGAAGCGACGCACCATCCAGAGCCGATGCGCCCCGTAGAGCGCGAGCAGGCCCATCGTGCCACCGTAGGCGAGGGCGAGGGCGGTCGAGGCGTCCAAGGTCTGGAGCGG
>CAYGST010000202.1:0-4905 GCA_964352415.1 uncultured Planctomycetaceae bacterium
GTCGCGGCCGGGCATCACCGGGCAGGCGCAGATCACCCAGGGCTACACCGGCCGCAGCGCGAGGCGCTCGCCGAAGCCCCGGATCTCCTGCGCGGCCCACGCCTCGATCTCGACCATCTCGGGCCGCGGTCCGATGAAGCCCATCTCCCCGCGCAAGACGTTGATCAGCTGCGGCAGCTCGTCGAGGTGCGTGTTGCGCAGGAAGCGGCCGAAGCGCGTCACGCGCAGGTGGTCCTTGCCGCTCGACCACGAGCCGTGCGCCGAATCGCGCGTCTCCTTCATCGTCCGGAACTTCAGGATCCGGAACGGTCGTCCACGCCAGCCGATGCGCGGCTGCGAGAAGAACACCTGGCGCGGATCGCGAAACACCCACAGATTCGCGAGGCCGACCACGAACATCAGCGGCAGCGCTGGAGGCAGGAGCGCCGCCAGGAGGACCCAGTCGAGCACCCGGCGGCCACGGCGCGCATACCAGCGCGACGGCAAACGGGCGTCCCACTCCGCGGGGGCGTCGTCCTGCCCCAGGGGCCGCTGCGTCGGATCGGGAGTCATGGTCTCGAGGTCGCGAGCGCGGCGGGCAGGGCTCGACTCGCGCGCCCTCGCTATCGACCCGGGGCGCCACGGCTCCTGAGGGGCGAGCGGGCGCTTCCCGAAATCAGGCGAAGCCCCGTTTCCTGGGGGAATCAGCGGCCGGCCCGGGGCCGCGGCGTGGTCCGCACGGGGTGCGCTCCTGGTGCCCGCCGGCAGCCCCGGCCGGGGCTCGCCCGTCGGTGCCGCAATGGATCCCCAAGTACCTACACTACATGGCTTTACGCTGATCCAGAGCGCCACACCGCCACCGCCAACCGTCCCGGAACTGAGCCGCCCCCCCACGGCCGCCCGGGGGCCCGCCAGGCATCTACAGGAAAGCGGAGCGCTGGACGATGACGCGGGACACCACGTGCCCGGGTTCCGCGGCCTCCGAAGGGGGCCGGCCAGGAGGAGACCCCGGGGCCGTCCATGCACACCGCGTCCACCCGAGCCCTCTCGACCGCGACCGCCGCCACGCCCGCCACGCGGCCGGGCGCGGCGTCGACGGGCGGCATCGCCCGCAGCCTGGCGCAGCTCCTCGCGAGCAACGCGCTCGTCAGCCTGACCGGACTGCTGTGCCTGCCGGTCTTGTTCCGGAACCTCGGCGCCGCGAGCTACGGGCAGCTCTCGCTCTTCCTGCTGCTGCTCGGGCTGCTCGGGAGCCTGGACGTCTCGCGCCCGACCCTGGTGCGCGAGCTGTCGCGCGACGGCGACGGGCGCGCGCTCGGCGAGCTGCTGCCGCTGGTCGGTCTCAGCCAGCGCGTCCTCGGTCCGCTCGCGCTGGCCGTCGGCTGGCTGGTCTTCGGGCCCCTCGAAGGACTCGCCCTCGGTCTCGGGACCTGGCTGTTCGTCGCCGCCTCGGGACCGTACGCCAGCCTCGCGGCCGAGCAGCGCGTCGGCGTCGCCGTCAGCGTCCGCAACGTCGTGTGGGTCGTCGCCTTCGTCGTCGCCGCCGCGCTCTCGTTCGGCGACCTCCCCGCCCACGCCTATGCCTGGCCGTTCGTCGTCGCCAACGGCGTCATCCTGCTGGTCAACCGGCGCCTCGCCGGCGCAGTCCGGCCGGCGCGCGAGCAGCGCCCGGGCGCCGGCGTCTGGCGGCGCTTCCGCGGACGGAGCCTCGATATCCTCGGGCTCAGCGTCGCGACCGCCGTCGTCGTCTCCGCCGACAAGCTGCTGCTCGAGGGCAGCGCGAGCGCGGAGACCTTCGGCCACTACGCCGCGCAGTACGACCTCGCGACGCGCCTGCACGTCCTCAGCACCGCGCTCGGCACGGTCTTGCTACCCGCGCTCTCGAAGCGCGTCGCGACCGATGGCTTCGAGCGCGCCGCCGCGCTGTTCGTGCGCCAGGCCGGTTGGATCGCGCTGCTGTTCTTCTGCGGGCTCACCGGGCTCCTGCTGTTCAGCGACGAGGTCCTCGGCCTCGTGCTCGGCGACGCCGCCCTAGAGGCCGAGAACGTCTACCCGCTGCTGCTCGTCGGGATCTTCTTCGCGCTGTTCGGACACCTCATCACGCCGTGGCAGCGCGCCTGCGGCGACTTCCGCACCCATCGGCGTATCTACACCATCGCCGCGCTGCTGATGCTCGTCGTCGGGGTCGTGACGATCCCGCGCTTCGGCGCGCTCGGCGCCGTGCTCACCTACTCGACCGCGCGCTGCGCGGACGTGCTGCTCGTCGCATCGGAGGTTCGCCGGATCCCGCGCGCCATCCTGCCGGCTTCGCGCGTCGCCCTGCTCGCCTGCATGGCGCTCGCGCTCCTCGCCATCGGGCTGTGGCGCTTCGCGGCGCACGGGGGCGCCGCGTGAACGAACGCCTCTTCTGGGCCGCGGCGCTCTTCGCGGTCGCCGGCCTCGCGCTGCTCTTGCTGCGGCGACAGTCGCCGCTGTCGATCCCGGTGCTCGCGGTCGGGATCACCGCGGTCGTCGGCGTGTTCTACCCCCTCGCCTCGCTCGTCGTCGAGCCGCGCAGCTGGCGCAACCTCAGCGACCTCTCCGAGGAGGCGCTGCTCGGCACCCAGGTCGACTACCTCGCGTTCGCGGTCGGCCTGACGCTCGCCGTGTTCCTGGCTGGCGCCCTGCGGCCGCGCGGCCTCGCTGCACAGTCCAGTGCACCCGAGGCGTCCCGGCGCATCGCCTTCCGCGACGCGTTCACGACCTGGGCGCTGCTGCTGGTGGGCGCTGCGCTGTACAGCGAGTACGTCCGCCGCGTCGGCTACGCGACGCTCTCCAGCACGCACGACTTCGCCGAGAAGTACTACGCCTCGCGCGGTCTCGGCACGCTGCTGCTCGGCCTGAACCTCATGATCGCCGCCTGCCTGTGGGCGGAGGCCGGCGCGGTCGGGCGTGGCACGCGCCTCGCCCTGCGCGCAGTCGGCGGCGCTATCCTGTTCTGGGCAATCGCGATCATCGCGGTTCGCACCTACGCCGCCGCCCTCGTCCTCGGCTACGTCTTCGTCTTCTGCGAGCGCCGCTGCATCCAGCTGCGTCGCGTGCGCGTCGGCGTCCTCGTGCTGATGTTCGCCGCCTACCTCGGCCTCGAGGGCTACGCGATCCTGCGCAGTACCTGGACGAGGACCGGCGACCTCGGAGCGGCCATCAGCATGGCCGCGAAGGTCGGCAAGGACGACGCGCTAGGCAGCGTGATCGGCGGCTCGGAGCTCTCCCACCCGTTCCTCACGGCGGCCGAGATCCAGCAGTTCGAGGAGCCCGGCGCGCTGCGCGGCGCGAGCTACGTCGAGGCCGTGCAGGTCTTCGTCCCGCTGTTCCTGTGGCCCGACCGGCCGACGACACTCGCCCAGCGCTACGTCGCCGAGTACTACCCGGCACTCGACGCGCGTGGCGGTGGCTCCGCCTTCAGCTTCGTCGCCGAGGCCTGGTGGAATTTCGGGCACGTCTTCGGGCCGCTGCTCGCTGGCGCGCTGCTCGGCGCGCTGCTGATGCTGCTGCACGAGCGCGCGCGGCGCAGACCGCACGGCATCGTCCAGCGGCTGGTTCCGTACCTGGTCTTCATCGTTCTGCTCTTCCACCGCAGCCAGCTCTCCGCGAGCTTCAAGCTCGCGATGGGCGTCGTCCTGCCCGCCGTCGCCCTCGCGCTGCTGGCCGAGGCGCTGTGGCTCGGGCTCGTCGCGCCGAAGCAGCGTCAGCGCAGCTCCCGCACCGCGCACGTCGATCCTCGCCTCGCCACGGAGGCCCGCTGACATGTGCGGCATCAACGGCATCATCCGGCGTGAGGGCCCCGTCGACGCGCGCGTCGTCGAGGAGATGAACGCGGCGCTCCTGCACCGCGGCCCCGACGAGGGCGGCGTCGCCGACCTCGGCCACGCCTGCCTCGGCATGCGGCGGCTCGCGATCGTCGACATCGCCGGCGGACACCAACCCATGCACTCCGCCGGCGGGCGGCACTCGCTCGTCTACAACGGCGAGCTCTACGATCACGACGAGCTGCGCGCGCGCCTGACCCGCGAGGGCAGCCGCTTCCGGACCTCCTCCGACACCGAGGCCCTGCTCGAGACCTGGGCCGAGCGCGGCGAAGCCTGCCTGGACGACCTGAACGGCATGTTCGCGTTCGCAGTCCACGACCGCGAGTCCCGCGGTCTGACGCTCGTGCGCGACCCGCTCGGCATCAAGCCGCTCTACTACTGGCACGCGCCCGACGGCGAGCTCGTGTTCTCGTCGGAGCTCAAGAGCTTGCTCGCCAACCCGCGCGTCCCGCGCGTGCTCGACCGGCGCTCGCTCGCGCTGCTGCTGATGGACCGCTGCGTCGCGGACCCGTGGACGATGTTCGAGGGCGTGCGCCAGCTCCCGCCCGGGCACCTGCTGCGCTGGAAGGCCGGCGAGATCACCGTCGAGCGCTACTGGCAGCACCGGATCGCCCCCGAGGCCCTGGGGGAAGGCGCCGCGCTCGAGGAGCTGCGCCACACCCTCGACGCCGCGGTGCGCTCGCAGCTCGTCGCCGATGTCCCGGTTGGCGTGTTCCTGAGCGGGGGGATCGACTCGTCCACCGTCGCCGCCCTCGCCGCGCGGGCGACCGACGGGGAGCTGCACAGCTTCAACGTCGGCTTCGCGTCGCCCGACTTCGACGAGTCGCAGATCGCCCGGGAGACCGCGCGCCACCTCGGAACGACCCACCACGAGCTGCGCGTCGAGGACGCCGGCTTCGACCTCGCGATCCTCGACGAGATCATCGACCACGTCGGGCAGCCCCTCGGCGACCTCTCCTGCATCCCGACCCTGCTGGTCTCGCGCTTCGCGCGCGAGCGCGTCAAGGTCGTCCTCTCGGGCGACGGCGGCGACGAGCTCTTCGGCGGCTACGATCACATCGGCTGGACGCGCGCGCTC
>CAYGST010000202.1:4915-8066 GCA_964352415.1 uncultured Planctomycetaceae bacterium
GGCCTCGAGCTGACGTTCTGCGAGCCGATCGAGCAGCTGCGCCGCATCCTCGGGCTCTGGGAGCCCCAGGAGGCTGCCGCGCTCCTCGCCGAGCGCGACGTCGAGAGCCGTCCGTGGTTCGGCGGCGACGAGCGCGCGCTCCGGGGCCTCGCCCCCGAAGAGCTCGCGATGGCCGTGCTCACGCAGACGTACATGCCCGCATCGATCTTGACCAAGGTCGATCGCATGAGCCTCGCCGCGAGCCTCGAGGTGCGCGTGCCGCTCCTCGATCGGCGCGTGGTCGAGTTCGCGCAGCGCTGCCCGCTCGACCTCAAGATCCGCGGCCAGGAGGGCAAGTACCTGCTGCGCGAAGCCGGACGCGACCTCCTGCCGGGCAGCGTCTACGCGCACCCCAAGCGCGGCTTCGGCCTGCCGATCCACGAGTGGTTCAACGCCGAGTTCTGGGACCTCCTCGAGGGACTCTACGCGCCGAACGGACCCGCCGGGAAGCTCTTCGACGACGCCCTCGTCGCGCGCACGATCCGCGAGGGGCGCGAGGCTCAGCGCGCTGGGGCCCTGCGTTCGACCCAGAACGTCTCTTCGCGCGTCTGGCTGCTGGCGCAGATCGGTCGCTGGATCGAGCGCTTCGAGGTGCAGGCATGACCCGCCGCCCCAAGCTCCTGCTCGTCGGCCCGCTGCCGATCGAGGGCGACGTGATCGGCGGGACGAAGGTCTCGTTCGCGGCGCTCGTCGAGGCCTTCGAGGCGAGCGGGCGCTTCGAGCTCCATGTGCAGAACACCTCACGAGCGCGCGCGGGCCGCGGCGCCGTCCGGCGCGCGCTCGGCGACCTGCGCCAGCTGATCGCGCTGATCGTGCGCCTGGCCGCGCGCGAGCAGCGTCACGACATCGTGCTGTGGAACGTCTCCGCGGGCGGAGCGCTGCTCGCTGCGCCGCTCGTCAGTGCCCTCTGCCGCCTGCGCGGCGCGCGGCTGGCGGTGCGCGTGTTCGGCGGCGACCTCGACCTCGCGCTGGAGCGCACGCCGTGGGCCTGGCGCGCGATCGCGCGGCGCGCGCTGCGCAGCGCCGACCTCCTGCTGCTGCAGACGAAGGCGCTGTGCGACACCTTCCGGCGCGACCTCGACGACTCTACGAGCCCCGCCCTACGCTGGTGGCCGACGACCCGCGACCTCACGCGCAGCACGCCGCTCGATCGCCCGCGGGCACAGCGCTTCCTGTTCCTCGGCCAGCTGCGCCGCGAGAAGGGCATCGCCGAGGCCATCGCCGCTGCTCGCACGTTGCAGGGCGGCGCGAGCCTCACCCTGCACGGACCGCCGATGCGCGGCTTCGACATCCGGCCGCTGCTCGATCACGCCTCCTGCCGTTACGGCGGCGCGCTGGCCCCCGATGAGATCCCGTCCGTGCTCGAGGCGTACGACGTGCTCGTCTTCCCGTCGTACCACGAGGGCGAAGGCCTGCCGGGCGTCGTCGTCGAGGCGCTGCAGCTCGGCCTGCCCGTCCTCGCCAGCGACTGGCGCGCCCTTTGCGAGCTCGTCGAGGACGGCTGCAATGGGCTGCTCGTCGCGCCGCGGGACGCCGAGTCGCTCGCCGAAGCGATGACGCGCCTCTCGGAGGACGACGAGCTCTTCGCGCACCTGCGTGACGGCGCCCTGATGAGCGGCGATGGCCTGCGCGGTCGCGACTGGTACCCGCGCCTGATCGAGTGGATCGCGACGCTCGCGGACCAAGGCGGCGACACGGCTCGCGCAGCCGTCGACGAACCGAACCTCGAGGAGGCGGCCTGATGTGCGGTATCGCTGGCTGGCTCTCCCCCGCGGGGCGAGTGGATCGTGCGTGGCTCGACGCCGTGCGCGAACGCCTGGTGCATCGTGGCCCCGACGGCGCGGGGACCTGGTTGTCCGACGACCGCCGCGTCGGACTCGCCCACCGGCGCCTGTCGATCATCGACCTCAGCGCGGCCGCCGACCAGCCCATGCACGTGGCCGGCCGCGCCTCGATCGTCTTCAACGGCGAGATCTACAACCACGCCGCGCTGCGCGCGGAGCTGGAGCGCGCGGGCGCGCGCTTCGTCACCGACCACGCCGACACCGAGGTGCTCCTGCACGGCTACCTGCACTGGGGCCTCGAGGCCCTCCTGGAGCGGCTCGTCGGCATGTTCGCCTTCGCGCTACACGACCACCGCGCGGGCCGCGTCCACCTCGTGCGCGACCGCGTCGGCGTCAAGCCGCTCTACTACGCCCAGCTCGGCGATGACCTGCTGTTCGCGTCCGAGAGCAAGGCGCTCTTCGCGCACCCCCAGCTCGACGCGCAGCTCGACCACGAGTCGTTCCGCCACTACCTCTCCTTCCGGGCCGTCCCCGCGCCGCGCACGCTGTTCGCCGGAGTGCGCTGCCTGGGCGCCGGCGAGCGTCTGGAGATCGAGGTCGGCAGCGGACGAGTCACACGCACGCAGTGGTGGGATCCGCTGCAGCAGCGCGAGGAGCCGCCGCCCACCCTCGAGGACGCGCGCGACCGCCTCGCCGAGCTGCTCAATGCCTCCGTGCAGAGCCGCCTCGTCGCGGACGTCCCCGTCGGGCTGTTCCTCTCGGGCGGCGTGGACTCGGCCTACTTGCTGCGGCGCATGGCGCGCGCGCCAGACGACATCACGACCTTCACGGTCACGTACCCCGGACACCAGGCCTACGACGAGGGCACGGACGCGCGCGCGCTCGCTGCGGCAAGCGGCACGCGGCACGTCGAGGTTGCGCTCGACGCCGAGCAGTACGCAGCTGCCCAGGCCGCGGTCGCGTGGCACCAGGACGAGCCGATCGCCGCGCCCGTGTGCACCTCCGTCCACGCGCTGTCCCAGGCGGCGCGCCGCGCCGACGTGCCCGTCGTGCTCTCGGGGGAGGGCGCCGACGAGCTCTTCCTCGGCTACCCGAACTGGCTGCGCCTGCGCGACGCCGAGACGTGGAACCGGCGTCTGCCCGACCTCCCCGGACGGCTCCTGCGCCGCGCTGCCGCCGCGCTCGGCGCGCGCGCGCTCGACTGGCTCTCGCCGTATCCCGAGCTCCTCGACCGCGCAGGCCATCGCCGGTCATGAGGGCTCCCTCGCGCAGGTGGGCGAAGAGCCCGTCGTCCTCCGAGAGGCGCATCATGGCTTCGGCGAGCGACT
>CAYGST010000203.1:0-8046 GCA_964352415.1 uncultured Planctomycetaceae bacterium
GAGATCTCCCACACGAACCCGCTGTGGGTCCACCCCGAGGACGCCGAGAAGCTCGGCCTCGAGAACGGCGGCCTCGCGCGCGTGAACAGTCAGATCGGCTACTTCGTCGTGCGCTCCTGGGTCACCGAGGGCATCCACCCCGGCATCGTCGCCTGCTCGCACCACACGGGCCGCTGGCGCATGTTCAAGGAGGTCGGCGGAAGCATGATGGCGAGCTCGCTCGTCGACATCGAGCGCAAGGGCAGCGAGTTCCTCTTCCGCCAGAAGCAGAACGCGAGCCAGTCGAAGGGCGACACCGACAAGGTCTGGTGGAGCGAGATCGGCGTGAACCAGAACCTGACCTTCCCGCCGCAGGCGGACCCTGTCAGCGGCATGCACTGCTGGCACCAGAAGGTGCGCGTCGAGCCGGCCCACGAGGGCGACCGCTACGGCGACGTGCAGGTCGACACGAAGAAGTCCTGGCAGGTCTACCTCGACTGGAAGGCGAAGTGCCGGCCCGCGCCGGGACCGGGCGGCCTGCGCCGTCCGCTGTGGATGCGGCGGCCGATGCACCCCGTGCCCGAGGCGTACAAGATGTAGCCGCCGCGCGCGGGCCCGGAAGGGCTCGGGCGCGCAGGACCGGCGGGGGCGGCGCGAAAAGCCCGCCCCGGCTGGCCCGAGCGGAGGGCGCGGCGCTATCGTTCGCGCCATGAAGCTCTCCAAGCTGCTGTTCGTCACCCTCAAGGAGGAACCCGCCGACGCCGAAGTCCGCTCGCATGCGCTGATGGCGCGTGCCGGCTTCCTCCACAAGCTCGCCGCGGGCCAGTACACCTACGGGCCGTTCCTCCTGCGCTCGCTGCGCAAGATCGAGGCCATCGTGCGCGAGGAGCACGACAACGCGGGCTGCCAGGAGCTCCTGATGCCGGCGCTCCAGCCGAAGGAGCTGTGGGAGGAGAGCGGCCGCTGGGATCGCTACGTCACCGACGGGATCCTGTTCCACTTCGCCGATCGCAAGGGCAGCGAGATGTGCCTCGGCCCGACACACGAGGAGGTCATCACGACCTTCGTCAAGCGCTTCGTGAAGTCGTACAAGCAGCTGCCGCTGACGCTCTACCAGATCCAGACGAAGTTCCGCGACGAGATCCGTCCGCGCTTCGGCCTGATGCGCGGGCGCGAGTTCATCATGAAGGACGCGTACTCCTTCGACGCGACCGAGGAGGCGATGGCCGAGTCGTACGCGAAGATGCGCGACGTCTACACGCGCATCTTCACGCGCACCGGGCTGCGCTTCACGCCGGTGCAGGCCGACTCGGGGGCCATCGGCGGCTCGGGCTCGGAGGAGTTCATGGTGGACGCCGACACGGGCGAGGACGCGATCGCCGTCTGCCGCGACACGGGCTACGCCGCGAACGTCGAGAAGGCGGTCTCGCTGATCTCGGCGCCGCCCGCCGCGCCCGCGAAGGCCCCGATGCACAAGGAGCCGACGCCCGGCGCGAAGACCTGCGACGCGCTGCGCGAGCTGTTCCCCGAGCTGCCGGTCGAGCGCCTGCTCAAGACCGTCATCTACGAGGTCACCTACGAGGACTCGAGCGCCGTCGTCGCCGTCATGGCGCGCGGCGACCGCGAGCTCAACGAGATCAAGCTGCTCAACCACTTGAATGCGCTCGACGTCCAGCTCGCCGAGCCCGAGACGGTCAAGCGTGTCACCGGCGCCGAGGTCGGCTTCGCCGGCCCGATCGGCCTGGCCGAAGAGGTGCGCCTGCTCGCCGACTCGTCGGTCGAGGGCGTCGAAGGCTTCCTGTGCGGCGGAAACGAGACCGACGTGCACTACCTCGACGTCTGGTTCGGCCGCGACCTCGAGCAGCCCGAGACCGTCGACTTCGGCCTCGTTCAGGAAGGTGACCGTGTCGTCGACGGCGAGGGCACGATCACGATCACCCGCGGCATCGAGGTCGGCCACATCTTCCAGCTCGGCCGCAAGTACTCCGAGGCCATGGGCGCGACCTTCGCACCCGAGCAGGGCAAGACCGAGCCGTTCTGGATGGGCTGCTACGGCATCGGCGTCTCGCGCGTCGCCGCCTCGGCCATTGAGCAGAACCACGACGACGCCGGCATGATCTGGCCGATTCCGATCGCGCCCTACACGGTCCTGATCGTGCAGATGCGCCCCGGCGACGAGATTCAGGACGCGGTCGCTCAGGAGATCCACGATGCCCTGCAGTCCGAGGGCGTCGACGTCCTGTGGGACGAGCGCAAGAAGATCTCTCCGGGCGTCAAGTTCAAGGACGCCGACCTGATCGGCATCCCGCTGCGCGTGGTGGTCGGCCGCGATGCGGCCGAGCGCCAGGTCGAGTGGAACCCGCGCGCGACCGAGGGCAGCGCGGTCATGACCGTCGAGGACGCCCTCGCGAAGGTCCGCGCGGCGATCGCCGAGGCGAACGCGCTCTAGGCGAACGCGGGAACGCGAGCCGGCACCCCGCCGGCTCGCTCATCGTGCTCACCGAGCGAGCCACAGCTCGCGCTCGTGCTCGCGGATGTGTTCGCGCGGCGGAGGAAGCGTGCCGGTGGTGCCGTTCGTGACGAAGCCGTGGCGTTCGTACAGGGCGATCGCGGCGGCGTTCTCGTCGGCGACGTCGAGCACGACGCGCTCGTACCCGCCGGTGCGCGCCCACTCGATCACGGCTTCGACGAGCTGGGCTCCGGCGCCGGTTCCGCGGGCTTCCGGTGCGACCCACATGGCGAACAAGCCAAGCACGCCGGGGCGGTCGCGCCAGGGCGCGCCGCAGACGAGCCCGAGGTCCGCGCCACCGCTCGTGACGACGTAGTGCGCGACGCGCGGGTCCGCGAGGCGGCCCTCCCAGGACTCGGGCGGCTGCGGCTCCTCCTCGACGAGCGTGCGCCCGAAGGCGTCCGGCGCGTCCTGCAGCGCCCGCAGGCGGATCGCGCGCAGTCTCGCGCCGTCGCCCGAAGCCAGTCGAAGGAGCTCACTCATGCGTCTCATCCTAGCTCTGGTCCCCGTGCGGGTCTGCGTCGCGACGAACCGCGATCGCGCGGCGAGCTCGCCCGGCGACGAAGCCTGAGCCGACCCGGGTTCTACTCGCCCTCGGACTCGTCCGTCTCCGTCTCCGGAGCTTCCTTCGCCGGTCGGTACTCGAGGTCCGCGAGGGTCTTCCACGTCGTGCCCCCGTCCGCCGTCGTCGTCCAGGTCTGCCGCACGTTGTCGCCCTTCGGCGTCCACTCGACGCGGTGCAGCGCTTCGCCGCCGCCGCGGACGGGCAGCTTGCCCTCGAGTCGCATCGCGCCCGCCTCGGTCAAGCCGCCGTCGAGTTGCAGCAGCATGCCGCTGTCGTCGCACCAGGTCTGATGCCAGGCGCCGTGCGCCGCGCTGTACATGTTCAGGCTCGTGCCGCCGCCGCCGGACGCGCCCTGCCAGTGCTCCTGCAGCACGCGGCCGCCGTAGCCGAGCGTGATCTCGTTCGTTCCGGAGAGCTGGCCATTCCGGCCGTAGCACTCCCAGCTCCCGACCCAGAAGTCGAACTGGCGGGCGGGGTCCGGCTTGGGCTCCGCGGGAACCTCCTGCTGCGCGAGCGTGAAGGTCAGGCCACCGACGACGGCGAGGGCGAGGGAAGCGAGGAAGGTGGCGTTCATGGGGCTCGTGGCGGAGGTTGTCGGCGCGCTGCGGTCGGGTCAGGGGCTCCCAGCGGGTTGCGCGCGCCGGATCCAGTACAACGGATGGAGCGCTCGCGCCGGCGGACTCACTGGATTCGCTCGCGCCGCACTGCTTCGCCACCGCGCTCCGACTCGCTGCTTCGCCATGCTGCTTGCCACCTTCGCACTCGCTTCGTCCGTGACCCTCGCTCCGCCGGCGCCCCGCGGCGGAACCGGCGAGGCGCACCTCCTCTCCTGCGCGCTGCGGCTCGAGGTCGACCCCGTCGGGGGAGCGATCCTCGGCGTCGCCGAGCTCGAGCTGCAGGCGCGCGAGGGCGAGCTCGAGGACGTCGTCGTCGCGCTCAACCGCGGTCTGACGCTCGACTCCGTCACGGTCGGCAAGCGCGCGGGCAAGCCGCTGAAGGGCGCGCGCGTCGCGGAGGGTCAGGCCTGGAGGATCCCGATCGTCCCGCCGCTCGCGGAGGGCAAGGCGCGCACGCTGCGCTTCGTGTACCACGGCGACGGCGTGGACCCGGGGACGAAGGACCCCGACTGGATGGGCGTGCTGCTCGTGCGCGAGGACGAGATCCGCATGAGCCACCAAGCGCAGTGGTACCCGATCGTCCCGACCGACGACGCCGCGCGCACCAAGCTCTCGGCCCCGACGACGCTCGATCTCGTGCTGCCGATGGGCCTCGCGAGCCTCGGTCCGGGCGAGCTGGTCGAGGTCGTGGAGGAGGAGGGGCGCGAGGTGCACCGCTGGCGCAGTCGCGACCCGGTGCTGCCGTCGATCCTCGCGGGGGACTACATCGTGCAGGAGGTCATCGCGGGCGCGCAGACGATCCGCGCGCTCTCGTTCCCCGGTCACGAGGACGGCGCGCGTCGCTACGCGCAGGAGGCGGCCCAGGCCGTGCGCACGCTCGAGCGCTTCTACGGCGACCTCGGTGGCCGCAGCTACGGCGTCGCCGAGATGCGCGTGCGCAACCGCAAGCGCTCCTACAACTACGAGGCGGACGGTTTCTCGGTCTACGACTCGGTGCTGTTCGATGGCCGCGACCCCGACCCGAAGACGATCGCGCACGAGGTCGCGCACCTCTGGTTCGGAGGGCAGCTCGATCCGAGCGGCGAGGGCGAGCGCTTCCTGGTCGAGTCGATGGCCGAGGCCGCCGCGCTGCGCTACCTCGAGGAGGAGTACGGCGAGGCCGCCGCGATCTCGGCGGCGGAGCGCGTGGCCGGTCGTTACCTCGCGAACCCCGGTGAGGAGCACTCGGTCCTCGAGACGGACTTCGGCTCGCCGCGCTACGCGCAGGTCGTCTACGGCAAGGGCGCGCTCGCCCTGCGTGCCCTGCGCGCCTGGGCGGGGCCGGAGGACTACGACGAAGCGCTCTACGACCACCTGCGCCGCTGCGCCGACGGCAAGGCTTCGGCGAACCTCGACAGCTTCCTCGCCGCGATGAAGAAGGCGCTCGGCGACAAGGTCGACGACTGGGAGCAGGACTGGCTGCGCCGGCCGGGCGCGCCGAGCTACGAGATCGAGTGGGAGGCGAAGAGCCTCGGCGGCGGCCGCACGCGCGTCACCGGACACCTGATCCAGACGCCGCGCAACTACCGCTCCTCGGTCGAACTCGGACTCGTGTCCTCCTCGGGCCAGACCGCGCACATCCGCGTGCTACCGCGCGAGGGCCGCTCCCGCTTCGAAGCCGTCGTGCAGCAGGACGTGTCCGAAGTCGTGCTCGACCCGCGCTACTTCGCGCTCTGCGAACGAGACTGATGCAATCGCCGGGCCTCGGGCCCGCATCGGAACCCGGACGCGCTCACTGCCCGACAGCCACGCGCGCGCCCGAGAGCACGGCGCTCTCGTCGATGCGCAGGTCGCCGCGGCGCTGGCCCAGGCTCCAGCCGGCGCCGCGCACGCGGACCTCGCTGCTCGTGCCGCCGACGGTCGAGTAGGGGACGCGCACGATGGCCAGGCCGTTGTCGTCGACGACCGCGGCGGCGCGCCAGCGGGCTCCGCGGCGCGCGCGGGGGAACTCGAGCTGCAGCTCGACGAGGAGGGTCTCGCCCGGCGCACCGCGCGCCTCGACGCTCGCGCCCGCGACGCGCTCCCAGAGCCAGGCGGCGGGGCTGACGTCGTTCGGGCCGCGCAGCCTGCGGGTCGGGTCGGGCAGCGGCGAGACGAACACGAGCCGCAGGAAGTCGAGGGACGGCGCCGCGTCGTTGCGGAACACGCCGCCGTCGAACATCAGCCGCGCACCCATGGTCGCGAACCACGGCGCCTTCACCGCGCCTTCGCGCGCGTCGTCGACGTAGCGTGCGCGGCGCTCCGGTGCGCCGCCTGCGATCAGGCCGTTGAGCAGGTTGGGGAGCTCGCTCGTGAGGAGGACGTAGCGCGCCTTGCGCGTCTCGAGCAGCGCCTCGGCCGCGCGCGGGTCCTCCTCCATGAAGAAGCGCGACGGGTCGCGGAAGCTGTCCTCGCCGACGTAGCTCCCGAAGTTGGTCGCGACGGTCGGGCGGTCGGCGGCCCATTCGATGGTGTGCCCGTGACTCCAGTCCGCGAGCACACACCAGTCGCCTGCGACGGTGTTCCGCTCGATCCAGTGCGCGAGGCGCCGCGCGGCGAGGCGTGCCGGTCGCTCGCGCTCGAGCGCGGGCGGGCGGCCGTTGGCGAGCTGATCGAGGGTGCTCGCCGTGCTGCCGGCGTTGGCGAGGGCGACGAGGCCGAGGGCGAGCGCCGCGAGGGCTACGGCGGGCAAGCGCCGCAGGTTCGCGAGCAGCCCCGCGAGCGGGCCGCCCTCCTGCTGGAGCAGCGCCTTGGCGCCCCAGCCGAGCAGGACGGCCATCGGCAGCACGAGGCTCTCGGCGAAGCGCGCCTGTTGGGTCGTCTGCCACAGGGCGACGAGCGCGACGAGGGCCCAGGGCAGCAACGCGAGCTCGCTCCGCCGCAGCGCGCGCCACAGCGCCGCGCCGAGCACGATCGGCAGGAGCCAGAAGGCGTAGCCGAGCTCGAAGCTCGCGCCGCGCTCCGCGCCCGCCCCGAACAGCGAGCGGCTCTCGCTGATGCCCGCCATGAAGGCGTCGGTGCGGCTCGCCCAGGCGAAGCCTTCGCGGATCCCGGCGCCGACCGCGAGGTCGGTCTGCAGCGTCGTGAACGTCAGCAGCCCGAGCCCGGCGAGGACGAACCAGGGATAGCGCAGCAGATGCCCGGAGCCCTGCCGCAGGAACAGCAGCGGTACGAACACGAGTCCGCCGAGCGCGAGGAACGCGAGGTGGAACCACGACAGGTTCACCAGCATCCACGGCTGCAGCTCGGTCCACGGGCTGGTGACCACCGCGGGGGCGAGGACGAGCGCGGCGACGCCGTGCAGCGCGAGCCCGAAGGCCGCGAGCCCGGGCAGGTACGCGTACGCTTGACGCACGACGAGCCAGCCGAGCACGAGCTCGAGCGCGACGAGCAGCGTCATCCCGCCGACCCACGAACCGAGCAGCACGCCGATCAGCGCGCCGTCGAGCGCGCCGCGCAGGAGGCTGGCACGAACGCCGTGCAGCGCGCTCTTCGGCGCGTCACCGTCACCCGCCGCTGCGGGGCACGGACTCGCGAGGCTCGCAGAAACGACGAGCACGGCCGCGCTTCCGATGAACGTCACGAAGGTGTGGTGGTCTCCGTTGCCGAGCACGCCGTAGGCGACGGCGACCTGACAGAGCGCGTGGTAGCTGCCCGCGACGAGCGCGCCCGTGCCGCGCGCGAGCCACCAACCGGCGAGCGCGGCGACGAGCGTGCCGAGCGCGCCGAACACGAGCCCGAGCGAGCCGACGCCGACCTCGAGGAACGCGCGCTGCTCTTCACGGTCCTCGGGCGCGAACGGCGCGAGCGCGTAGGCGGCCATCCCGTCGAAGTACGGCGGCCACGGGATCGCGGCGCCATCGGGGTAGTTCAGGTAGGGGTCGGTCCCCGCGACGACGAGGCCTTCGTCCAGCGCGCGGTCGACGCGGCGCATGTGATAGAGGCTGTCCGCGTCGGTCGTGACCCAGCCGTCACGCCCGCCGACCTCGAGCTGCCGACCTCGCGAAGCCCGTGCCGCGATGGAGAGGCCCAGGCACAGGACGAGGAGGGCCAGGAGGGCCAGGCGGGAGCTCGAGCGCGGCACGCGGGGAGCCTAGACGAATCCGGAGGGGCGTTCAGCCCCGGGAGGGCCGTTCGTGGGCCCTCGGGGCGGGCGCCTGCGCGATCACGCACGGAGGGCGAGGCGTCCTCGACTCACCCTGGATAGGCACGACAAACACGGCGCCCATTCGCGCCGTCCGCCTCGGTGAGAAGAGGAGTGGACAGTTCGCGGGAACCGGTGTTAGGTTCGTTGCATCGTCGAATCGTCAACCTGCCGTAACGATCGACGTCCAGGCGTTTGCCCGATGCCTGGGACT
>CAYGST010000204.1:0-8044 GCA_964352415.1 uncultured Planctomycetaceae bacterium
GAGGAGGCCGCGGGGAAGGTGGGCGGGGCGAGTCGCGGGCAGCCCGGGTAGACTCCGCCCATGACGGGCATCGGCAGGGATCCGACGGGCCTGGAGGGGATTCTCGGCCTCCAACCGGCGGCCTTCCACGAGGTCTTCGGAGCGGGAGAGAATCCGCGCGCGTTCTTCGCGCCGGGCCGCCTGAACCTCATCGGGGAGCACGTGGACTACTGCGGCGGCCCGTCCCTGGCCGTCGGGCTGGACCGCGGCACCTACGTCCTCGGTCGCCGGACGGGGACGCGCGAGCTCCGCCTGTTCGCCGCCCGCGTGCCGCCCGCCGAGCGCAACGACCCAGAGCGCAACGACCCAGAGCGCCACAGCCTCGAGCGCCATGACCTCGAGCGGCTACCGGAGAGGGCCCGGGGTCGCTGGAGCGACTACGCGATCGGCGTCCTGCGCGCCCTGGGGCACGCGCGCCTGCCCGGCATGGACCTCTTCGTCGCGGGCGACCTTCCGGTCGGCGTGGGACTCTCGTCCTCGGCCTCGTTGACCGTGGCCGTGGCCCTCGCGGTCGAGCAGCTGGCCGAGCTCGGCGGCGGGCCTTCATCTTGGGTCGCTGCCGCGCTCGAAGCGGAGCGCGCATTCGTCGGCGTCCCCTGCGGCCTGCTCGATCCCACGGCGATCGCCCACGCCCGCGCCGGGACGGCCCTGTGGGTCGACGCGCGTGACCGAACCCACGAGTTCGTTCCGCTCGAGTGGGGGAGCCTGGACCTCAGCGTGGTCGAGAGCGGCGTCACGCGCGAGCTCGCGGCCAGCGGCTACGCCGAGCGCGTCGCGCAGTGTGCGGACGCGTTCGAGCTCCTGCGCCGCGCGCAGCCCGCCGCGACCTGCCTGGGCGACGTCACGCGCGCGACGCTGCGGGAGCGGGAGGCGACGCTGCCTCCCCGGCTCGCGCGCCGCGCCCGGCACGTCGTGTCCGAGGTCGAGCGCACTCGCGCCGCGCGGGCTGCGTTCGTCCGGGGCGAGCCCGGAGCGCTCGGTGCTCTGCTCAGCGCCAGTCACACCTCCCTGCGCGACGACCACGAGGTGTCCTGCCCGGAGCTCGACGCCGTCGTCGCGAGCGCTTGCGGGGTCGACGGCGCGCTCGGGGCGCGCCTGGTCGGCGCGGGCTTCGGTGGGGCGGTCCTGGTCCTGCACGAGGCCGCGGCCGCGGACGAGCTGCGAGCGCGTCTGTCGCGCGACCTGGACATCGAGCCCTGCAGCGTCCACCGCGTTCGCCCGGGCGCCGGGCCGCGGGAGTTCGCCTGGTGACTCCTTGAGCCGCGACGCTCGTTCCCCGGAGGAGCCGCGCTCAGCGCCCCGGAAACGCAGCCGGCGGGACAGGGACCTGAGTCCCCGCCCCGCCGGCGTGCGCTCTCCTTCGGGCCGTCCTCAGTTCTTGCCGGCGAGGGCTCCGGACGCGGCTGCGTAGATCAGCTGGCCCCCCGTCGATTGGCGCAGCGCGAGGCTGTACTGCTCGTCGAGCAGCTGGACGCTCTTCTCCGCCTGCAGGCTGAACAGGTAGTTCGCCGAGAGCATCAGGCGGGCGTCGTCGTCGATCGGGTGATCGAGGACGAAGCGTTCGAGCACCGCGAGCTGCTTGTCGAAGTCCGCCGGGATGCCATAGAAGGAGCGCTTGTCGAGGCCCAGCGAGGCGAGCTCCGGGTGCAGCTCCAGCGAGCGACGCAGCGCGAACGCGGCGTAGTGGTAGTCGCCCGTGGCGAACAGCGCGTCCGACAGGACCAGGTACAGGACCCCGTCCGTGGGCGAGAACTCGATCGCCTTGGCGTAGTAGTGCACCGCGTCGCCGTAGCGACCTTCGGTGAAGGCGCGATCGCCGAGGGCCATGTACTCCGTCGCCGCGCGCTTGCCGAAGTCGGGGGCGCGTTCGACCGTGGCCTCGGGCTCGACGAGCGTCGCCGTCGGGGCCTGAGCCACCGTCGTGTAGACCGGCACTTCGACGTAGCTGTAGACGAGCGCGGGGGACCAGAAGGCGTAGGTCGGCCAGCAGTTGTTCCAGCCGTAGTTCGGGAAGTAGCAGGGCCACGACCAGCTGGGGTTGTAGCCCCAGCCAAGTCCACCGCCCCAGCCAAATCCACCTCCGAAGCCGAAGCCAAACCCGAACCCGAGTCCGCAGCCGCCCCACCAGTAGTTGTTCCAGTACGGGAAGCAGGAGTTCCAGTACCAGTTGCACCAGCCGCCGTTGGTGTAGCCACCCCAGGGATTGCCGTTGCCGTAGTAGCCGCCGTAGGCGCCCGTCAGCGGGTTCGCGGCGATGGCAGCGCGCAGGCCGATGTCACCGGCGATGGCGGCGCTCGTGCTGGCGCCCGCCATGCGCTTCTTGAGGGCCTCGTCGTTCGCGATGGCCTCGTTGTACGTCTCGCGTGCGTTCGCGATCCGCTTCGCCGCAGCGGCGCGGTCGGCTTCGGTGCGCTGCGTGCGCGCGCTCTGGGTGCGCTCCTGGAGCGCCTGACTGCGGGCGTTCCCGGCGCGGTTGGCTTCGGCGTTCGCGCCGCTGCGACCGAGGGCGTCGAGGCGGGCCTTGCCCGGACGGCTGGCGCCGGCGGCGGCCTGCTCGCGAGCAAGGCTGCTGCGGCTCGAGTCGCTCAGTCGCGTGCTCAGCGAGGAGCGCTCGTTCGTGCTGGGCGAGTAGCGGTCGGCGAGGCTGCGCGTGCTGTTCCGGCCATCACCTAGGACGGCGGTCGCTTCGCGCAGACGCTCCGCGAGCGCGGCGCGGCGCGAGGTCGACGGCAGCGCCGAGCGCTGCGACCTTTCGTTGCTGTAAGGCTGCGGAACCGTTGACGTCCGCGCGGTGCGCGGCGTCGTGCGCGAAGGCATGCGCACGGTGGCCTGGTCGAGACCCTGATCGCGTCCGCCGGGCGTGGAGTCGAAGGTCGAGATGCGACCTGACAGGTCGTACGGGGAGTTCGGCGGCGCGGTGCGCGTCCCGAGTCCGGTGCGCGGGGCCGGGGGCGTCTCGGTGGAGGAGCCGCGGCCGGTCAGGCGTTCGATGGCCGAGGCGGAGTCGAGCGGGGCGCTCGACGTGCTGCCGCGGGATCCGGTGATGCCGGGCGAGACGCGGCTGAGGTCAGTGGTCGGGCTCGTTCGCAGCGTGCTCGTGCTCGTGGTCGACGGGCGCGACGGCGTGATGCCGCGAGTCGAAGACGTGGACGGAGCCGTGGCGCCGCGCGAGATGGGAGAGGTGCTGCGCGTCGGGCTCGAGTAGGAGCGCCCCGAGGAGCGGCTGGAGCCGATGGAGCTGCGACCGGCGGAGCTGCGACCGGCGGAGGATCCCATCGAGCGGCCACCACCGGAGGAGCGACCGGCGGAGGAGCCCGAGGACCGACCACCACCCGAGGACCGCCCGCCGCGCTGGGCGTTGGCGAAATCCTCCAGGACGAAGCTGGAGCTCAGGGTCAGGCAGATCAGCAGGAGTAGCTTGCGGGGAGACATCGACGGGTCCTCCGGGGTACCGAGTCACGATGGGAACCCCATCTGGCATGCAACTCCGGTGCCAGTCCAGGGGGTACGCGCACAAAAGGCGTTCAGCGACGTTCTGGGCCCCTCTGTACGCCCTAATCGCGGGGAAGTGGGCGATGGACCGCTGGATGGCGCTGGCGGGCCGTGTCCGCTTGACCGTCCCGGAGGACAGGACGGGGCCCCGGAGGGTGCCAGGGAGCCCGATCCGGGCCTCAGGGCGTCTTGCGGGCGGGGACGATGAGCTGGGTCAGCCCCGCGCCGTCCCCGACGAGCTGCACCACCAGGTGGGCCGTTCCGGGGCGCTCCGTGGGGGCGAGCTCCTCCCCGAGCGCGCGAATCGCCGCCGCGTCGACTCCGTCGAGGCCCGCCAGGATGCGGCGGATCGCCGGACCGGCGGCGGCCGTTCGCCAGCCTTCGGGGAGCGTCTCGGGGACGCTGCGCAGCCTGAGCTCCAGGCGGACCGGGCGCCCCGTGGCGTCGAGGTGGAAGGCCGGCCGCTCGGCGACGACCTCGCTTCCGAGCGTCGCCTCCCAGCGCGCGAGCGCCGCGCGCGCCGCGGCGAGCGCGAGCGGCCAGTCGTCGCGCGCCGCTTCGCCGAGCTCCTCGCTCCAGGCGGCGACCGCCGGAAGATCGACGCGCTGCAGGGCTCCCGGCGGCAGCGAGACGCGCGCACCGGGCCCGCGCCGGTCGGGCGGCAGGAAGTAGAGCTCTGAGATCTTCCCGGGCATCGTCACGGACTCGATCGTCTCGTGCCAGACGAGCGCGTCGCCGTAGTGGAAGTCCCAGCCCGCGGGCCAGACGCGGGCGCCTTCGGCGGCGGGCTCGCTCCAGCGCAGCTCGGCGAGGCGCTCACGCTTCGTTCCGTCCTCGTCCTGGGAGGCGAGCTCGCGCGGCCTACCGTCCTCGCCGAGGATCGCGACGAGCACGCCGAGCCCCTCGAGCGAGACGCGCAGCGTGTCCCCAGCGGCGACCCACTCGTGCTCCGCCGGCCAGGTCATGGCGACGCGGCGCAGCTCGAGCTGCAGGCGCGTCAGCCGCAGCTCCTCGTCGATGAAGAGCCGCGACGTTGGCTCGCCCGCTTCGAGGGCCCAGGCCCCCGCGCCGAACTGGAAGCGCAGCGTGCGCTGGCGCCGGTCGCTCGGCTGCGGCGCGCCGCCGTCGGGGCCGGGCTTCGGCCAGGGCTGGATCAACCAGCGCGCGCGCTCGGGGAACAGGTAGGTCGCCTCGAGCTGGAACGGCGTGTCCGGCAGCGCCGGGTAGACGAGCTTCGAGCGGCTGACGAAGCCGGCGAGGCCGCCGATCGCGCGTCGTCGCCCGGGAAGTCGAAGCGACTCGGGCGCTGCCTGCGCCTTGGGGGGAGCGTCGTCCGCGGGCGCTTCGCCCGGGGTCTGGGCCGCGGCGCGCGGCGCGCCGAGGAGCGCCGCAACGACGATGAGGGCCGCCAGCGGGCGAGGGGCACCCCAGGCGAGGAGCGGCGTGCGGGCACGCGCCCCGAGTCCGCCGCGTCCGACTACGGGAGTCGTTGAACCCACTCTTCCCACTCGTCGACGTCGTACTCGTAGTCGTCACTGCTGAGTTTGATGAGCTCGGGGCGCACGCGTTCCTGGAGCCGGCGATCCCCGGCCTCCATCGCGGCGAAGAGAGCGCGCGCGGCCGGGCCCTCGAACTCGTCGTGATGATTGCCCAGCCACGCGAGCGCGCGGGCGGCCGCGGTGGACACGATCGGCAACTCGTCGAACAGCAGATCACCGAGCGCGTCGATCGAATCCGTGTCGCCGGCCATCGCGAGGACCAGCGCGCACTGGACGATCACCATCGGCTCCTCGGCGTCCGTCAGTCCGGCGCGGGCGGGCTCAATGATGCCCTCGGTCGAGGCGCCGGCGGCCACCAGGGAGAGCGCGCAGTCGGCGGCGCTCCAGCGAGTCTTCGAGTCGGTCGAGTAGCGCAGCAGGTCACCGACCTTGCCGAGCGGTGTCTCCGGGGAGCAGAACATGCCCAGGCCGAGCAGCGCGTTGCTGATCACCTGCTCGTTCGTGTCGTCCAGCGCGGCGATCAGCGGGCTGAGCGCAGCGGGGTCGCGCGAGAAGCCGACGGCGGCCGCGGAGATGACGCGGTTGCGGTCGGGCCCCGACTCCAGCTCGGTGAGGATCTCCGGGAAGCGGTTGTTGACGCGCTCGCGGATGTTGACCTCGAGCAGGTTCTGCTTGCGCTTCTCCTCCTTGGTCGCCGCGTTGAGGGTCATCGCGTTCCATGCGTTGATCGAGGTCGACAGGTCGCCGAGGTACTTGCCGATGCGGTCCTCGGCGCGGGACGCCGGTCCGATCGGGTTGTAACCCTCGTCGACGTCGTCGGCGTCGAGCTTGTCGCCGGTGCTCGAGCAGCCGGCGAGGAGGAGGAGCGCGGCGCCGAGGACACCCTCTAGGAGCGTGCGCGAGCGACGGGGGAGGCTGGGGCGGTGCATGGACGAAGAGACGGATCTCGGGGGTGTGTCTTCCCCCGGAGCGGGACTTGGATCGCGGAGGCCCAGAGTACACTCCCGCGTCCCCGGTCGTCGCAACGGCGAGACCGCGGCCCATCGAGCATGGATCTGCACGTTCTGGACGCACTCGCCCGCGGTGGCTTCGAGGAGCTGATCGCCATCTCCGACCGGCGCTCGGGCCTGCGCGGCTTCCTCGCCGTCCACGACACGTCTGCGGGTCCGGCCTTCGGTGGCATCCGGCGCTGGTCGTATCGGGCCGAGAACGAGGCGCTGCGCGACGTCCTGCGACTCGGGCGGGCCATGACCCACAAGTGCGTGCTGCTGGGCCTCGAGGCCGGCGGCGCCAAGCTGGTGGCCCTCGACCACGCGGACGTCGACTGGCCAGCGGCCTACCGGCACATCGGCGAGGTCGTCGAGCGCCTGGCCGGCCGCTACTACACCGGACCCGACGTCGGCACCGGGGACGCGGAGCTCGCCTGGATCGCCGAAACCACGCAGTACGTCACGCGCCCGGACGAGCGCGGGCCGGGCCAGCTCCCCGAATCGACGGCGGAAGGCGTCTTCGCCGCCATCGGGGCCTCGCTGCGGCACCTCGACGGCGAGGAGGACTGGAGCCGACGCACCGTGGTCGTGCAGGGACTCGGCGCGGTGGGGAGCCGGCTCGCGGAGCGGCTCTGCGGCGTCGGCGCGACGGTCGTCGCCGCCGATGTCGACGCCCAGCGAGCGTCCGAGGTGGCCGCTCGCCTGGACGTTCGGCTGGTGGACGCGAGCGCCGAGCTCGACGTGCCCTGTGACGTCTTCGCCCCCTGCGCGCTCGGCGGCATCCTGCACGATCTGTCCATTCCGCGGCTCGCCTGCCGCGTGGTCGCGGGGGCGGCGAACAACGTGCTGGCGAAGCCCATCCACGGTGACGCGCTGCACGCGCGCGGCGTGCTCTACGCGCCGGACTTCGTGGTCAACAGCGGCGCGCTGCTGCGCGGCGCGGCGTTCCACCTGGACGGACGCCGGGAGCCGGTCGAACGCATCGGAGAGCGCATCGGGCTGACGCTCGAGGAGCTCCTGGCGTCCGCCGAGGCCGAGGGGAGGCCCCCCGCGCGCTTCGCCTTCGACGAGGCCGAGGCGCGCATCGCCCGGCGCCGCAGCGCCCCGTAGGCGCCCGTGTACCGACTGCGTTCGCGCAGGAGCGGCGTAGCGCGGCCCGCGGCGCGTCGCCCGTCGGGACCTGGCGCTCGACCGCGGTCTCACACGCGGCACCGGCCGGATCCCTCCGGATCTGGCGCTTTACCCGTTGCCCCGGTTGTGCTCCGCTGGTCTACGTAGGTCCTTCCTGCCGTTCGAGCCCCAGGTCTGGAGTCCACGGCCGCTCGGGCTAGTCACTCCCCAGCCTCGCTCCTCAACTTGAACTCGCACCTCCTCAGCCTGTCCATGACCGCCCTCCTGCTCGCTCCGGTGGCGGGGTCGGACGATCCGATCGAGGCAGTCTCCAAGATCTCGGGTGCCGACAACCCGAACCTGGTCGAGGGGAGCTTCCGCATCGAGCGCGGCGGTCAGCAGAGCCTCTGGGTTCCCCCGGGCGAAGCCCTCGAGTTCCGCGTCGGCGTCGACCTCGGTGTGCTCGGTGACGCGACCGTCGGAGACGTCACGATGTCCTCGGGCGTCGAGCCCTTCGTCGCCGGGCTGCCGCTTCCGGGGCAGAAGCTCGACGAAGAGGGTGCGCTCGTCGCGTGGATCAAGATCCAGGCGAAGGGCGGTCACCTCGGCTACGAGCTCGACCACACGATCGGCACGCGCTTCCTGCCGCAGGCTTGGCCCAGCCAGATCAACAGCGAGATCCAGAAGGGCAGCGAGAACCGCAAGCGCGAGGTCAAGGTCGGCGTCAAGGACGGGGCCTGGATCAGCAGCTATCGCGGCAACGGTCACTGCAGCGACTGCAAGCGCAAGGAGCACTACGTCAAGGCGTCGCTCCCCTGGAACGACGACTACCACTGCGACGGGTGCAAGCGCGGCGAGCATCGCCTGTGGGGGACGGCGCGCGAACGCGAGGTCCCCGAGCAGAGCATCGACATC
>CAYGST010000205.1:0-8014 GCA_964352415.1 uncultured Planctomycetaceae bacterium
GGGAGGGGGCTGAGGCGTGCGCGCAGCGCGAGGACGAGCTCACCGCAGCCGATGTCACCGGCGTCGTAGCGTTCGTCGGCGCTCGCGAAGCTCGCCGCGTCATCGCTGGTTCGTGCGTGTTCGTCCACGTCGTCGTCCTCCGTGAGTTGCAGGGCCGCGGGGAGGCGCTCCTCGGGCCACGGCCCCGCCGCCGTGAGTCGCACATCACTGTACGTCCATCCGGCGCGGTAGCAGTCGAGAGCGCGCAGGTTGTGCACGGCCTTGACCAGGAAGGCTCCACGCTCCACGCCGTGGGCGGCGGCCAGGCAGCCGAAGCACTGCGCCCGGTCGCGCAGCCCCAGCAGCAGGCTGAGCACGGCCTCATGTCCGATCAGCCGGGCCGCGCAGCGCGCGCAAGGCGCGTCCCAGTTCGCGTCGGCGAACGCGATGACGTCCTCGGCGCGGATGGAGCTGGTCTCGGGACACATGGTCGGAGCGGCGGGGGGAGCTTCCGAGACTCTACCGAATGTGGCCGGTCGCGGGCGACTCCGTGACGGGGAGCCCGCCTCGTTCGTTGGCTCGGCGCGTCAGCGCTTGCGGCGTTGCTTGGCGACGAGCAGCTCGAGCTCCGCGAAGCCGACGCCCTGGTCCTCGCGGCCGCCGGGGACGACCTCGAGCACCTCGATGCGGAGCTCGGTGACCTTCGTCGTCTTGCCGAGGGGCACCTCGATCTTTTCGCGCGGGTCGGAGGCGACCTCGACCTCGATGGACTTCTTCGAGCCGTTGATCGTGACGCGCAGCTTGCGGATGCGCGCGGGGCTGTTCTCGGGCGTGCGGTTAGGCGGCGGCACGCCGCCGGGATCATCCGTCGCCGGGGTCAGGAGCAGGAGGTCCCCCCGCGCCGCGCGGGCCAGGGTGACGACCAGGGTCGGCTTCGGGTCGTCCTTGGCGCTGATCCACTGCGAGCCGATGCGGCCGTCGAGGCAGGCATCGCCGCCTTGCTGCTCGTTGCGCTCGCTGGACGTCTCCGTCTTCGCGCGCGCCTCACGCAGGAGGTTCTTGGCGGCGTCGTTCGCGTAGAGCGCCAGGCGCTCCGAGTCGACCTGCAGGACGTCGACCTTCAGGAAGGGCGAATCGACCTCGCGCAGGACCGACGCGTCGGAGTCGACCTCCGCCGGCGAGTGCAGGTGCACGCGCGCGAAGACCCGGAACGTGCCGCTGGAGGGGAAGTCGAGCTTGGCGGCGAAGCGCTGGTCTTCCCCCGGCACGTCCGGCTTCGCCGGAGTCTGGCCAAGGACGCGGCTGCCGCCCTCGGCTTCGGGGTCCTCGCAGCGGAACTCGACGCGCTCGATGCGCAGGTGCTTGTCGTCGTCCGCGCCCCAGCCGTGGTCGTCGAAGGCGCGCTTGCCGAAGCTGGAGACCCACATGCGCAAGGGCCCGCGGCCCGCGGCGCGCACCGAGACCGCGTCGTCGACCGAGTCGCCGCCGTACGTGCGCGCGGTGGCCGAGACGCCGGCGCCCGTGTACGACTGCTTGCCCGTCGCGCGCGCGAGGAACAGCAAGGCGAAGCAGGTCTCGGCCTGGTTGCTCCAGCGGCCGTCTTCCTCCTGGCGCTCGAGCAGCCAAAGGGCGCCCTCGCGGTACCAGTCGTGCTCACCGAAGTGCGACTGTCCGAGCAGCGCGCCGACGCGCTCGAGCCCGTAGACGTAGTAGTAGGGATGCCCGCCGTCCTGGTCGCGGGCGGCGTCGTCGTCGAACAGGCGCGCGGGGTTCTGGTCGACGCGGAAGTTGCGGGTCAGCCACTGGGCGCCGCGCTCGAGCGCAGGTCGCAGCTCGCGCGGCGCGCGCGGAAGCTGCTCCTCGCAGATCGAGAGCACAGCGATGCCCGCGGAGGTCATCGAACCCGTGACGTGGTCGCGACCCTTGTCGTAGCGGAAGCCGCCGTGGGCGCCCTTCTGCTGGAGCTTGATCGTCCACTCGGCGAGGCGCTGCCAGGTCTTGTCCTGAACCTCGTGACCGTGCTGCGCGGCGGCGCGCAGGCCGAGCGCCGCGTACTGGGTGTTCGAGAGGTCGGGTTCGTGATCGGGGTAGGCGTAGCCACCGCGTTGCCAGGACTCGAGCAGCGCGACGAGGTCCTCGACCTCGTCCTCGAAGCGCTCCGCGTCGAGCTCGCACAGCGCCATGATCTGCAGCGCCGTCGAGTACGTCTTCTCGGGCGGCTGGCGCTCGAGGAACGCGATCGCGCGCGCGATCGACGGATGGTCGGCGCCCGCGTCGCACTTGAGCAGCGTGTAGATCGTCAGCGACGTCTGCCCGTTCGGGTAGCCGGAGGCGTGGTGCTTCCAGCTGCCATCGATCTCCTGCTGGCGCAGGAGCGAGTCGGTGCCGCGCGAGATGGCCACGTTGATCCGCTGCTGCAGCTCGGGCTCGACCGTGGAGCGCGCGTCCGTTTCCTGAGCGGCGAGTCCGGGAGCGGCGAGGGGGCCGAGCAGGAGTGCCGCGAGCAGGAAGACGATGGGGCGATGCATGGAAGCCGGGGTTCGAATGCGGGGCGGGTTCACCAGCCTATCCGCGATCACTGTCCTCCGCCTCCCTCCGCGAATCCGGATCGATGAACGAGCAGGAGCGAAGGGCCCGCCGCGGCGCGCTCGACGAGCGACCTCGCACGGGCGAACTCGCTGGCGCCCGAGGCGAGCGCGCGCCGGATTCGCTACCCTGAGCGCGTGCAAACCGACCACGATCTGATCGCCCGTTGGCGCGCCGAGCCCGCGCCGCTCCTGCCGCTGCTCCACGCCTTCCACGACCGGGACGGCCATCTCTCGGACGACGCGTTGAAGGCCGTGGCCCACGGGCTGCGGCTTCCGCTCGCGGACCTGTACGGGACGGTGACCTTCTATCACCACTTCGCGCGCACGCCGGGCGGCAAGGACGCGCCGCGCGTCTGCGACGGTCCGATCTGCAAGCTGAAGGGCTGCGACCAGCTGCTCGACGAGCTCGACGGCGCGACGCCGATGCCGTGCGCGGGCCGCTGCGACGAACCGATTCCGGTGTTGCAAGGCGATCGCTACCTCGTCGGGCTGCCGGGACAGGGCGCGCTCGACGATCGCCCGCCGCAGCGCCCGCCAACGAACCCGATGGGGCTCGACGAGTGCAGCTTCGCGCACCTGCGCGAGCCCGCGCGCGCGACGCTCGACGGCTATCGCAAGACCGGTGGCTACGCCGCGCTCGAGCAGGCGCGCGCGATGACACCCGAAGCGCTCCTCGCCCTGATCGACGAGTCGGGCCTCACCGGTCGCGGCGGCGCCGGCTTCCCGACCGGACGCAAGTGGCGCGCGGTGCGCGAGGCCGACGGCGGACCGAAGACGATCGTCTGCAACGCGGACGAGGGCGAGCCCGGCTGCTTCAAGGACCGCGTCCTGATGGACTACGACCCGCACGCCGTGCTCGAGGGCATGGCGATCGCCGGACAGGCGACGGGCGCGCTGCGCGGCTTCCTCTACCTGCGCTACGAGTACCCGCACACCGAGGTCATCCTGGAGCGCGCCATCGAGGAGGCGCGCGAGGTGCTCGGCGAGTTCAAGGTCCACGTGCGGCGCGGCGCCGGCGCGTACATCTGCGGCGAGGAGACCTCGCTGCTGAACAGTCTCGAGGGGCGTCACCCCTTCCCGCGCAACCGGCCGCCGTTCCCCGTGACCCACGGCTTCGAGCAGACGCCGACGGCGGTGAACAACGTCGAGACGCTGGTCGCCGCTCCGCAGATCGTCGCACGTGGCGCCGAGTGGTACGCGGGCCTCGGCCTCGGCGAGCACAAGGGAACGAAGATCATCAGCCTCTCCGGCGACGTGCAGCGTCCCGGAAACTACGAGATCCCGATCGGCCTTCCGCTGCGCACCTTGCTCGAGGACTGGGCCGGCGGTCCGCCGCAGGGGCGCGCGATCCAGGCCGTGACGATGGCGGGGCGCTCCGGGGGTTGCCTCGGCGCGCGCGACCTCGACGCGACCCTCGATGAGCCGTGCCTGCGGGGCAAGGGCTCGTTCCTCGGCGCAGGCGGCGTGATGGTCTTCGACGACACCCGCGACATGGTCGAGGTGGCGCGCCAGGCGATGTCCTTCTTCGCGCACGAGTCCTGCGGCAAGTGCTTCCCGTGCCGCATCGGCACTCAGCGATTGACCGAGCGGCTCTCCGGAAAAGCGGGGCCGGCTGACGGCGCCGAGTGGAAGGACGAGGTTCACGCCATCGGCCACACGATGGCCGAGGTCAGCGCCTGCGGCCTCGGCGTGGCCGCGCCGCTCATCACCGAGAGCCTGCTCGAGCTCTTCCCCGACCAGGTGGACGCCCACCTCGCCAAGTCATGACTCACGAACTCACGCTCGACGGCAAGGTCGTCCCGTTCGAGGACGGCGAGACGATCTACGAGGTCTCCCGCCGTCACGGGGACAGTGTTCCGACGCTCTGCTACGACGACCGGCTCGAGCCGTTCGGTGCTTGCCGCCTGTGCGTCGTCGAGGTCGAGGGGTTGCGCAAGCCCGTCGCGTCCTGCACGACGAAGGCGACCCCGGACATGGTCGTCCGCACGAGCACGCCCTCGCTCGAGACGCATCGCAAGACGCTGATCGAGATGGTGGTGAGCGAGAACCCGGCGGGGGTCAAGATCGATCCGCTGCGCGGGAAGGCGTCGCAGGAGCTCGGGCACCTCGCCGTGCGCTACGAGGTGGACGGTTCGCGCTTCCAGGGCGCGCAGTCGGGGACGTCGTTCACGGACGACCCGAACCCGATGATCCTGCGCGACTACGACCACTGCATCTCGTGCTACCGCTGCGTGCGGGTCTGCGACGAGCAGGAAGGCGACTACGCCATCAGCATCGCGAACCGCGGCTTCCAGACGCAGATCACGACCGAGTTCGGCAACTTCCTGCAGGACTCGGACTGCACGTTCTGCGGGCAGTGCGTGCAGACCTGCCCGACCGGCGCTCTGGGCGACGCGCGCGCGCTGGAACGCGTCGACGTGCCCGGCGAACTGAAGGCGACGCGCTCGATCTGCCCGTACTGCGGCGTCGGCTGCAGCGTGGACATCTTGACCAAGGGCGAGACGATCGTCGGCGTGCAGCCGGCGATGGACGGTCCCGCCAACGAGGGCGCCTTGTGCGTCAAGGGCCAGTTCGCCTGGGAGTGGGTGCAGCACCCCGATCGGCTCAAGCAGCCGCTGGTTCGGAAGGACGGCGTGCTCGTTCCCGTGAGCTGGGAGGAGGCGCTCGAGCGCGCCGCCGAGGGTTTCCAGAAGGTCGAGGCCGAGCACGGCCGCGAGTCGATCTACGCCGTGGCCTCGGGCCGCGCGCCGCACGAGTCGGCCTACTCGGTGCAGAAGTTCATCCGCGCGAACTACGGCACCAACAACATCGACAACTGCTCGCGCTGCTGACACGCCCCGACGGTGGCCGGTCTGGCCGCCACACTCGGAAGGGGCGCGATGTCCAACCCGCTCGCGGACATGGAGAAGCCCGATGTGATCTTCTGCATCGGGACGAACATGACCGAGGCGCATCCCGTTGCCGCGACGCGCCTCAAGAAGGCGCAGGCGCGCGGGGCGATCTTGATCGTGGCGGACCCACGCCAGATCCCGCTCGCGAGGCGCGCGAACCTGCACCTGCCGCTGCGCGTCGGCAGCGACGTCGCGCTGCTCGGCGCGATGGCGCACGTCATCGACCGCGAGGGCCTCGCCGACGAGGCGTTCATCGCGGAGCGCACGGAGGGCTACGAGGCCCTGCGCGAGCACCTGAAGACCTTCACGCCGGAGTGGGCGGAGGGCATCACCGGCGTGCCGGCCGAGGACATCGAGCGCGCGGCCATCGCATTCGGTGAGGCCGAGCGCGGCGCGATCTACTACACGCTCGGCATCACCGAGCACATCTGCGGCGTGGACAACGTGCAGAGCCTGTCGAACCTCGCGTTGATGACCGGGAACCTCGGTAAGGAGGGCACCGGCATCAACCCGATGCGCGGTCAGAACAACATCCAGGGCGCGGGGGACTGCGGCGCGCTGCCCAACAACTACGTCGGCTTCCAGCCGGTCACGGATCCGGCCAACCAGGCCAAGTTCGAGGCGGCCTACGGCAAGAAGGTCGACCTCGAGAAGGGCATGACGAAGGTGCGCGCGCTCGAGAAGTGCGGCGAGAAGGTGTTCGGCATGCTGGTCTGCGGCGAGAACACGCTCGTCTCCGATCCGGACATGGACCACTGCGAGCACGCGCTGAAGAGCCTCGACCACCTCGTCGTGATCGACCTCTTCCTGACCGAGACGGCAGAGCTCGCCGACGTCGTTCTACCCGCCGCGGGCTGGGGCGAAACCGATGGAGTATTCACGAACACCGAGCGCCGCGTCCAGCGCGTGCGCGCGGCGGTGCCGGCGCAGGGCGAGGCGATGCCCGACTGGTGGATCATCGCGGAGATCTCCAAGCGCCTCGGTTCGGACCGCTTCGAGTATGGGTCCGCCGAGGACGTCTTCAACGAGATCTGCGCGCTGTCGCCGACCTACAACGGCCTCGATTGGGACCTCGTCGCCGAGGGGCGCCACCACTGGCCGGTCCCGACGAAGGGCCACCCGGGAACGCCGATGCTGCACATCGGCGAGTTCCCGCGCGGGAAGGGCCGCTTCATGACGCCCGGCTACCGCGATCCGGCGGAGGTCATCGACGACGACTACCCGGTGTGGCTGACCACGGGGCGGCGCCTGGCGCACTACCACACGCGCACGATGAGCGGTCGCTCGGTCGGCACGGAGTACCTCGTACCCGAGGAGTTGATCGAGGTGCACCCTGACGATGTCGAGGCGTGGGGTCTAAGCGACGGCGGCTTCGCGAAGATGGCGAGCCGCCGGGGCGAGGTGACCGTCAAGGTCTCCGCCGACGACACGTCACCGCGCGGTACGATCTTCTGCAGCTTCAGCTTCAGCGACGTGCCGGTGAACAAGCTGACGGGCTCGGGCTACGACCCGATCACGGACACGGCCGAGGTCAAGGTCTGCCCGGTGCGGCTCGAGCCGGTTTGAATCCAGTTCGGCGCAGCATCGAACTCCTTCGCCGAGGGCGCGCTTGCCACGACGAGCTCGCCCTCGACGCATTCCGACTCGCTCTTCCACGCAGAGACCAGCACCAATGGGACCGAAACAAGTCGCAGGGATCATCGCCGCGATCCTGGTGACCTGCGCGCTCGGGGGCGCCCAGGACATCACGTTCATCCACGAGTCCTCCGGGAGCGGAGTCCTCGGCGGCGTGCCCTTCTCGACCTCGAACTTCACGATCACGTCCGAGGCGAACGCGGCGAACCGTCAGTTCTTCGGCTCGGGCTGGCTCGTCGATCACGACGCGGCGGAGATCGAGATCGAGGGGCTCGGGACCTTCGGGTTCGTGACGCCCACGCGCACGTTCGTGAACAACACTTCCTCGCTGATCGGCTTCTCCAGGGTCTTCGGGAACGGCTCGGACCTGGTGAGCGGGCCGGCCGCGCCCGTCTTCGCGACCTGGGACCTGCTCACCGGCGTCCCCCCGACGACGGGGCCGGCGAACCTGCTCCAGTGGACGGTCGCCATGGTCCAGACCACCGGAGGTGTCCTCGTCTTCAGCCCCGCGACGACCCGCACGACCTTCACCGCGACGCTCTGCGACAACCTCGGAGCCGGCTACTGCTTCGGCGACGGCAGCGGGGTCGTCTGTCCCTGCGCGGCCTTCGGCTCACCTGGTCAGGGCTGCGCGAACACGTCCGGCGGCGGGGCGACCCTGACCGCGATGGGGGACGCCTGTCAGCTCATCGACACCTTCGAGTTCGACGTCACGGGAGTCCCGGGCGAGAAGCCGGGCCTTCTGCTGCGCGGCGACACTCAGATCGCGAATCTCGTCGGCGACGGCATCCTGTGCACGGCCGGCGGGAGCCAGCGCTCGCAGGTCCAGGTCACGAATGCGGGGTCGACCAGCTTCACCGACTTCAACGGGCAGCCGTTCGGCGCGGTCGCGAACATTGGCGCGCCGACGAACTTCCAGTT
>CAYGST010000206.1:0-8002 GCA_964352415.1 uncultured Planctomycetaceae bacterium
GGGTAGACTCGACTGGACGGCTCGCCGCACGCGCCGCCCCCCCCGGGACTCGACCCGACCGCGCCACAATATGATCGTACCGGCCCTCCTCGCCCTCGCCACGCTCGCCACGGCCCCTGCCCCGCCGGCGGTCGTGCCGGCACCCTCAGCGCCCCAGGGCGCCGCGGCCCAGTCCACGACGCAGACCCCGGCCCAGCAGCGCGCTGTCCAGCAGCTCCTGCGCACCGGCCTGGGCTCCACCAGCCCGACCCTCGGCGGCGGATTCACCACGGGCAGCGGCCCGCAGATCCAGGTCACCGGTTCCCCGTTCTCCAGGGTCTGGCAGATCACCATCGGTGACCCCGGCACCGGCTGGGTCGAGAGCCTGCTCGTCGGCATTCCCAGTGCGCCGGCCGTCCCGAACACGCCGCTGCTCGTCATGTTCCACGGCGCGAACATCAGCGAGTGGGACTGCTACGTGAACACGTCGCTGTTCCAGGACGCGCTCGACCGCGGCTGGTACGTGATCGCACCTCTGGGGGCCAACCAGCTGAACTGGGGCATTCCGTACGCCCAAGAGAACATCGAGTTCGGCCTGAGCATGTTCGCAGAGTTGTTGCCGATCGACCCGAACCGCATCTATGGCATCGGGTTCTCGATGGGCGGCGGCACGATGATGAGCTACGCCGCGCGCCACCAGGACCTGAACCGACCGCGCTTCGCCGCGGTCGTGAATCACACGGGCGCCACGTCGATCGCGCACACGTACTACAGCGTCAACAATCCGGTCGCCTTCAACAACCCGCTGTTGTTCAACGGTCCTCCGAGCAACGATCCCTTCCTGTACTCGCAGGCCTCCACGATCGACCTCGAGCCCGGCACCCTGATCGTCGATCCCACCACCGACCAGGCTCGCAACCTGGCCCACGTGCCGGTGCTGAACCAGCACGCCCAGGGCGACCCGCTCGGGTACCTCATCGAGCAGACGCAGGCCGTGTACAGCTGGCTCGCCGCCATCCCCGGAATGGAGACGTTCCTGCTCACGCCGCCGCAGAACGTGCACGACTGGGAGACGATCGACGAACCGACTGCCCTCAATTACCTGCAGTCGAAGACGCTGCAGACCCCCGACGAAGGCCAGCACCGCGTGCTGGCCGACCGCGAGGCCAACTGGTTCCACTTCTACGTGTACCAGGACGCGCCGGGTGCGTTCACGCCGCTGCGCTGGACGATGAACTCGGCCGCCAACTCCCTCGTCATCGACGAGACGGCGAACCTCGCCCGCGTCGTCGTCAACTCGGCCTCCATCGGTCTGAACACCGCCGTCAACCTCGACGTCGTGATGCAGTCCGCCGACGGCGGCACCGAGGTCACGACGCTGACCGGCTACGACCTGCGGCCGCAAGAAGTCCTGCGAGGCGGCGCGCCGACGGCGAACTGGCAGTGGGACCCGATCGGCAAGACCGTCACGCTGACCGAGACCAACCCGGGCGCTGGTGCGGTCTGGAAGATCCGGCCGTAACGGCCGCTCGACGCACGACTCGACACGATTCCCGCCCTATGCGGCTGGCTCGCGGGAGCCGGCGGGCCTGCTAGACTCGCGCCCATGCTCAGCGCCTGTCTACTGCTCGTCGTCCCCGTGGTGCTCCTACAGGACGCTCCTCCCGCCCCGACACCGGTCCCCTCGCCTCTCGAGCGCGTCGCGTTCGTGGGGGCCAGCCTGACCGACGGCTTCGGGCTCTCGTCCGAGCTCGATGGACCGATGAAGCTCGCGGGCATCTTCACGCTCGCGCTCAAGGAGAGCCCGACGCTGACGGTGCACGACCTCGGCGACTCGAGCTTCTTCTCCGACCCGAGCGGCGCCGGACGCCGCGCCCAGGAGCGCGCGCGCGCGCTCGAGCCGACGCTCGTCGTCGCCGCCGACTTCCTGTTCTGGTTCGCCTACGGCTACCTCGACGGCTGCGACCCGCGCGGCGGTCGGCTGCAGATCGGACTCGACCTGCTCGCCGGCTTCGAGTGCCCGGTCGTGGTCGGCGACCTGCCCGACATGACTCCGGCCCTGAAGGGTCGCTCACCGATGACCGGCGGCCGCCCGCTGCTCGCGCGCGAGCAGATCCCCGCGGACCGCTGCCTCGCCGCGCTCAACGCGCGCATCGCTGCCTGGGCCGAGGCCCGGCCGAACGTCCACGTCTTCCCGCTCGCGCGCTTCGCCGCCGCCGTTCGCGAGGAGGGCGTGCTCGAGCTGCGCGGCAACCGCTACGACGAGGAGCGCAAGCGAACGCTGATGCAGGAAGACCTCCTGCACCCCACCACGCGAGGCGCCATCGCAGCCGTGGTCTCCCTGCTCGACACGCTGGCCAGCGCTGACGTCGTGGACGAAGGACTGATCCTCTGGGACGCCGAAGCCCTCGAGAAGGCCGTCTGGGAGGCCACCGCCGAGGACCGCGAGGAGAAGGCGCGCCGCGCCGCGAAGCGCGAGGAGCGCCTCAAGCGTCGGGAGGAGAAGAAGCGCGAGACGCCCGCCCCGGAGGACGACGAAGAAGGCGGCGGCCGGCTCGACTCGGGCAGCGCGAGCCCGACGCAAGCGGGCGCTGCGGTCCCGCCCCGCGGCGCCGCATGAGCGCATTCGAGGCGCTCGACTGGTACGAGACGCCGCGCTGGTACGACCTCGTCTTCGACGAGGGCACGGAGCGCGAGGCCGACTTCCTCGAGCAGGCCCTCGCGCGCTACGGGACGGCGAAGGGCAAGCGAGCGCTCGAGCCCGCCTGCGGCAGCGGGCGGCTGGTGCAAGCGCTCGCCGAGCGGGGCTGGAGCGTCACGGGCTTCGATGCCTCCGAGGCCATGCTCGACCACGCGCGCGCGCGGCTCGCCGACGCTGGTCTGACAGCGCGGGTCGGCGCCGGCCGCCTCGAGGACTTCCGCTACCGCGGCCGCTTCGACCTCGTCCACTGCCTCGTCAGCACCTTCAAGTACGTCCTCGACGGCGACGGCGCGGAGAGTCACCTCGCCTGCGTCGCGCGCGCGCTGAAGCCCGGCGGCCTCTACGTGCTCGGCCTGCACCTCTCCGATTACGGCTGCGAGAACAAGCTGCGCGAGCGCTGGACCTCGGAGCAGGACGGCGTGCGCGTCGTCTGCAACACGCAGACCTGGCCGCCGGATCGCCGTCGCCGCCGCGAGCGGATCCGGACCCGCCTCTCCGTCACCGAGGACGGGCGCGAGCGCCGGACCGAGACGAACTGGGAGTTCCGCACCTACGACGCGCGACAGCTGCGGCGGCTGCTCGCCACGTGCTCCGAGCTCGAGCTCGTGGCCGTGCACGACTTCCACTACGAGCTCGAGTGGACCCGCGAGCTCGACGACGAGCAGCTCGATGCGCTGCTCGTCCTACGCCGGCGCGCCTAGACGCGCGAGCAGCAGGCGACAGTCGAGCGCGCCGTTCTTCAGCTCGATCGTCTTGTCGAAGTCGATGCGCAGCTCGCGCTCGAGCTCCTCGTTGCCGGAGAGCAGCGCCAGGCTATAGCCCGCCGCGCGCTCGCGCAGCGCAGCGCCGAGGCTGCGGTAGAGCCCGCGCAGGTCCCCCTCCTCACCGACGCGTTCGCCGTAGGGAGGATTGGTCAGCACGAGCCCGTTCCAGCCCGCGCGCGGCGCGAACTGCTCCGCGTCGGCGACCTCGAAGCGCACGCGCCCCTCGAGGCCCGCCGCAGCGACGTTCTCGGCGGCCTGCGCCAGGTACTCCTCGGAGAGGTCGCTGCCGACGATGGGCAGCTTGCGCATCGGCCGGATCCTGCCCTGCGCCTCGGTCACCAGGCGCTCGAACGCGCGGGCGTCGTAGCCGGGCAGCGCCTGGAAGCCGAAGCGCTCGCGGAAGAGCCCCGGCGCCACGCCGTCCGCCAGCAGGGCGGCCTCGACGAGCAGCGTGCCCGAGCCGCAGAACGGATCCACGAGTGGCGCGCGGCCATCCCAGCCGGAGAGCAGCACGACGCCAGCCGCGAGCGTCTCCGCGAGCGGCGCGAGGCCCTGGCCCCGGCGCCAGCCGCGCTTGTGCAGCGACTCGCCGGAGGTGTCCACGAGCAGCGTGCAGCGGTCGCGGTAGAGGTGCGCGTGCACGCGCACGTCGGGGTCATCCTTGTCCACGTTGGGGCGCGTGCAGCCCGCGGCCCGCAGCTGATCGCAGATGGCGTCCTTCACTCGCTGCTCGACGAACAGCGAGTGATCGAGCTCCGACTCGTTCGTGTGCGCCGCGACGAGCAGGGAGGCGCCATCGGCGAGGAACTTGCGCCAGTCGACGCGCTCCGCACCGGCGTGCAGCTCGTCGCCGTCGCGCGCCTCGAAGCGCAGGACGCGCTCCAGCACGCGCACCGCCGTGCGCAGCTCGAGGTTCGCGCGCATCGCGTCGCGGCGGTCGCCCTCGAAGTAGACGCCGCCGACCTGGCGCTCGACCTTGGACAGCTTCAGCGCGCGCACCTCCGCGTGCAGCACCGGCTCGAGGCCGGGCGCGCAGGTGATGAAGTACGGTTGCATGGTGCGTGTGCTCACCGGTGTGCCAGCCCGCGCTCCGAAGGCGCGACGTAGACCCCGAGGTCGACCTGGGAGAAGCCGAAGCGACCGAGCAGGTCCCGCAGGTCCTCCAGCTCCTCGCGGGCGCGCGCGACCTCGTCCTCGCCGACCTCGAGCAGCGCGCGCGATCCGTGGTGACGCACGCGCACGACCCGGTAGTCGCGCGCCTTGAGCGCGCCCTCGGCGGACTCGACGGTGGCGAGCAGCTCGCGCGTCACCGCCGTCCCCCGGGGGACGCGCGACGCGAGGCAAGCGCTGGCAGGCTTGTCCGCGACGACGAGCCCGGCCTCGCGCGCGTACCGGCGCACGTCGGCCTTGGAGAAGCCGGCCTCGGAGAGCGGAGCGCGTACGCCGAACTCGGCGGCTGCGCGAGCGCCGGGGCGGTCGTCGAGCTGGTCGTCCGTGATCTCGCCGAAGGCCAGCGCCGCGAAGCCGCGCGCCTCGCAGAAGGCCGCCATCTCCTCGAACAGCGCGGACTTGCAGAAGTAGCAGCGGTCGCCCGCGTTCGCCGCGTAGCGCGGGTCGGCGAGCTCCTGGGTCTCGACGACCACGAGCTCCGCCCCCATGCCCTCGGCCAGACGATCGGCCTCCGCGAACTCCGCGCGCGGGAGCGAGGGCGAGTCGGCGATCACCCCCACGCAGCGCGCGCCGAGCACGGCGCGGCCCGCGTGCAGCAGGACGCTCGAGTCGACGCCGCCACTGAAGGCGACGGCGAGGCTGTCGAACTCGCCGAGGAGCCCGAGGAGGCGCGCGCGGCGCTCGGTGTAGTCGCCCTCGTCCGGCAGTGTGGGCTCAGTCGGCACGGTATTGCTGGGTGGCATGGACATAGCCTGCGGCGTGGTCCTTGAGGTGGTCGTACTCGTCCTGGGTCACCTCGCGCACGACGCGCGCTGGGATCCCGACGACGAGCGAGCGGGGCGGGACGGCGAAGTTCTCCTTCACTACAGCGCCGGCTCCGACGATCGATCCGGCGCCGATCGTGCAGCCGCCGAGCAGGATCGCGCCCATGCCGATCAGGCACTGGTCCTCGATCTTCGCTCCGTGGAGCACGCAGCGGTGGCCGACGGTGACGTCCGCGCCAATCACGTTCGGCACGTCCGGGTCGGCGTGGATCATCGTGAGGTCCTGGATGTTCGTCCGCGCGCCGATGTGGATCGGCGCGTCGTCACCGCGCACGACGCAGCCGAACCAGACGTTGGCGTCCTCGCCGAACTCGACCTCACCGGTCACGACCGCGTTGTCGGCGACCCAGCCTCCGCCGGGGACTGCGGCCATGCGGCCGCGCTGCTCGAAGAAGGTCATCGGGTGGAGCTCAGGAGCGGAGGAACAGCGGCAGGAGCGCCTGCGGATCGAACACCTCGCGCGCGCCCGGGAGCGACAGCGCTAGCGCCAGCGTCAACGCGTTGTGCAGCGCGTGCACGGCCCAGCAGGAGACGAAGCGCTGCGTGCGCAGCATCACGCCGCCGAGGATCAGGCTCAGCGCGAAGACCGGCAGGAAGGCGGAGACGCCGTGGAGCCCCGCGAACAGGATCGACGTGATCATCACACCGCCGACCTCGCGAAAGTTCTGGACGAACAACGGCTGCAGGAAGGCGCGGAACACCAGCTCCTCGAAGAACGGGAGGATCACGACCGCGAAGAGGATCGGCAGCACCAGCTGGCCGCCCTCGAGCTCGAAGAAGCCGGTCAGCGACTGCTGCAGCTCGGGCTCGCCGCCGAGACCGGCGACGACCTGCGGCCAGACCAGCAGCGTCCCGAACAGCCCGGGCGCGAGGAGTACGTAGGTCACGATGGCGAAGAGCGCGGCGCGCGCGCTGCCCTCGCGACGGAAGCCGAGGCAGCGCACCCCGTCGGGGTCGAGGGTGCGCGCGTAGTGGACGATCATCGCGGCGGGGCCCGCGAAGATCAGCGCCATGAGCAGGAAGTCCGTGACGAGCGAGCGCTCGATCCCGAGGCTCTTGAACAGCACCGGCGCGATGAACTGGCCGAGCAGGAACACGAGGAAGACCGCGACGGCCTTCGTGAAGCCCCAGCGCGCGAAGAAGTTGTTGCGCTCGGGGATGGCGAGTCTCGCGCCGGACACGATCAGGCGCCCGAGCACGAGCCCGGACACCATCAGGGCGGCGCCGATCAGCAGCGGGGCCGCGTCGTTCGAGGCGGCGGAGGGGTCTTGCAGCACGTGGAGTCCCGGTTCAGGCGGGGCCTGCGCCCGCGATGACGCCCTCGAGGGGCGACGACGCGTTGGCGTAGAGCTTCTTCGGAATGCGCCCGGCGAGGTACGCATGGCGCCCGGCCTCGCAGGCCAGCTTCATGGCGACGGCCATGCGCAGCGGCTCGCGCGCGCTGGCGACGGCGGTGTTCAGCAGCACGCCCTCGACGCCGAGCTCCATCGCGGCCGCGACGTCGGACGCCGTGCCGACGCCGGCGTCGACGATCACGGGCACGCCCTCGACCAGCTCCTGGATGATGCGGATCGCGTTCGGGTTCAGGATGCCTTGGCCCGAACCGATCGGCGAGCCGGCCGGCATCACGCTCTTCACCCCCGCCTCGGCGAGGTGCACGCACATGCGCGGGTCGTCGGAGCAGTAGACCATCACGTGGAAGCCCTGGGAGACGAGCTCCTTCGCGGCCTCGAGCGTCCCGACGGGGTCCGGCAGGAGCGTCTTCTCGTCGCCGAGCACCTCGAGCTTCACGAGCGGCGTGTCGAGCACGTCGCGCGCCAGCTCCGCCGTGCGGATCGCGCTCGCCGCGTCGAAGCAGCCCGCGGTGTTCGGGAGCACGTGGTACTTCGTGCGGTCGATGTGATCGAGCAGCGACGGCCCCTTGGACGCGTCGAGGTTCACGCGCCGCACGGCGACCGTCACGCAGTCGGTGCCGGAGAGCTCGAGCGCGCGCTCGGTCTCCTCGAAGCTCGCGTACTTGCCGGTGCCGACGAGCAGGCGCGAGCGTAGCTCGACGTCGCCGATCTTCAGGGTCGTGTCGTGGAGGGGGTCGGTCATCGGATCTCGTGCGGGTTGCGCGGGGGCTCAGCCCCCGCCGACGAGGGTCACGAGCTCGAGCTCGTCGCCCTCGGAGAGCGTCACGCCTGAGCGCTCGGCACGCCGCACCAGGCGCTGGTTCAGTTCCACCGCGACCTGCTCGGGTCGCAGCTCGCAGAGCTCCACCAGCGCGGCGACGGTGCAGTCCTCGGGCACGTCCCGGGGCTCGCCATTGACTCGGATGCGCATGTCGTTCGCCCGGCATCGCGCGCCGGGCGGAGCATTCTGACCGCTGCAGGTGTCCGCGGCTACCGGGGGCGCCCAGATCCTCGGCGTGAGAGGGGCAGGGACTCCCGTCTGTCCCGAGCCACCGCACACGACCTCGAGTACCTGGAGGGGAGCTGCCTACGCCCTACCGACCTGGATCCGCAGCTGGAACGACTCCCCCGGAGCCCGGCCCAGGCGTCGTGAAGCCATCAGCAATGAAC
>CAYGST010000207.1:0-7971 GCA_964352415.1 uncultured Planctomycetaceae bacterium
GACGGCGCCCGCGCGGCTCGCGCTTTCCTCCCGAGGCTCACCGGGGGGCGCGACGCGGGCCTCGACCGGCACCAGCGCCCCGAAGCCGAGGGTCGCCAGCTCCAGGGTCGCGAAGGCGCCGAGCGCCACCTCCCCCACCCGACCGTCGGGCTCCAGGCCCCGCAGCAGACGGTACTCGTCCCAGCCGCCCGGCCGATCGAGCGACCCCCGCGCCCAGTCGGGCACGTCCTCGAGACTCGCTCCGAGGCGCTCGCCGAGGCGCCGCTGCAGGAGTACGAGGCTGGCGCCCGCCGCCACGAGCGCCTCGCCGCTCGCCGCCAGGCCGGGCAGCTCGAGCCAGCCCGCGAGGTCGTCGAGGTCGGCGAAGCCATCGCTCAAGAGGCCAGCCGCGGAGAAGGCGCAGAAGCCCGCGGCGTCGAGCACATTGGCGAGGTTCTCGTGCCACCACACGAGCCGTCCCTTGCCCGCGGGGTCGCGCGGGTCGAAGGTACCGGCCGGCAGGGGCAGCGGCGCGACCAGTCGCGCGAGGCGCGCGGTGTCGCCGCCGCTCTCCGCCAGGAAGGGGAACGAGCGCATCGGGTCGCTGCCGCGCGCGCTGACGCACTGGCCAAGCAGCGCGGCGAGGTCGGAGACGACGCGCACGGCGCCGCCCTTCGCCGTTCGAACGACCTGCGCTGCTCCGTCACCCCCGGCAGCGGCGCCGACGCGCGCGAGGTCGGCCGCGCCAAAGCGCAGCGAGCTGTGACCGATCCCGCGAATCATCTGCGCGAGGCCGTGAACGTCGCCGCGCAGCTCGCGGGCGTGCTGCAGGAAGACGGCCAGCGTCGCGCCCATCTCGCCGGCGTCGACGCCGACGTCATTGCAGGCTTCGAGCAGCGCGAGCTCGTCCTCCGCACGCTCGATGCCGAGCTGGGCGCCGAGCGGAAAAGTCGCACTGAAGCGCGCTGCGACCCGGCCGCCAGCCGCGCCCTTCAGCACGTGGCGACATGCGGTCGGGCAGCCCGGGCACGACTGGCGCTGCGCGAGCGTGTCCGCGAAGGTCCGGCGGCGCGCAGGATCCGCCGGCGCGTCGCCGCGCGCAGCGAAGGCGTCGAGCAGTTCGAAGGTCCCGCCGCTGCCGCGCGCGCGCAGGCTCGGCGACGTCGCCAGGTCCGCGCTCCAGCCCCCCTGCGGCTCGGCGCGCAGCGCGACCTCGCCCTCGATCAGGAACCCGACGAGGCCGAGCTCGCCGAGGCGCGCGCCGAGCCCGCCGCGGCCGGTGAAGCTCGGCGGGTCCTCGAGCGTCGCGAGCGAAGCGAAGCGCACGCCGCGCGCGGCCGCGGGTCCCACCACGAGCCCGCTCGCGTCGGGGAAGCGCGCGCGCAGCGCGGCGCAGCGCTCGGACAGGTCGAGGTCGGCCAGCTCGGGCGCGGGGACCAGCCGCGGCGCCCCGTCGCCGTCGACCACCAGCAGGGCGAGCGCGCGCGACGAGCGCGTGCCGCCCAGCACGCAGAGGTCCGCGTGCCCGACCAGTCGCTCCGCGAAGCCCCCGCCGACCTGGCTCTCGGCCCAGCCGCCGCCGAGCGGCGCGACCCCCGCCACGGTCGCGCGCGCGGCCGTCGGCAGGCCGCGCCGCACCGCGCTGCCCACCGCGACGGCGAGGGCGGGCGGTGCGTCTCCCGCGTCGACCGCAGCGAAGACCCAGGCGAGGGCGGTCGCGCCCCCGGAGAGGCCGCCGAGGGCATCCAGGGCGGGGTCCGGGTGGCGCCACTCCGACCGGCGCGCCGTCACGCCGTCCGCAGACCCGTCGAAGACGAGCTCGAGAACGCGCGGGCGGAATGCCCGCGCCGCTTCTTCCAAGAACAATCCCATGCCGGAGGGCCGCAGCCTGTCTCATAGTAAGGGCGGGACGGCCCAGGAGAGCCCTCTCGCTTCCCCCCCAGGCGCCGCCACCGCAGGCGCCCATCCGATTTGCGCAATCACATCCCCCTCGGGTCCGTCTTCGGCATTCGCATCTGGCTGAGCCGCTGGGTGCTCTGGTTCGGAGCCGCCATCGCGATCTTCGCGGGCCTCCCCTTGCTGCTGATCGGCATCGGACTCTTCGGTCTGGTGCTCCTGCACGAGTTCGGCCACTGCCTCGTCGCCAAGCGCTTCGGGATCACCGTCTCGCACATCACGCTCTGGCCCATGGGCGGCGTGGCGTGGATGGAGGAGATCCCTGAAGACCCGAAGGTCGAAGGCCTGATCGCGATCGCAGGCCCCGCGGTGAACTTCGCGCTGGCGCTGCTCGCGCTGCCGATCCTGTTCCTCACCGGCAGCCCGTTCGCCCTCTACTTCATCTACATCAACGTCGCGCTCGGTGGCTTCAACCTGATCCCGGCCTTCCCGATGGACGGCGGTCGCATCCTGCGCTCCCTGCTGGGGCTCAAGTACGATTGGCTGCAGGCCACCGAGATCGCGGTGCGCGTCGGCCGTACGCTGGCCATCGTCGGCGGGATCGCTGGCCTGTTCGCCGGGCAGCTGATGGTGCCCTTCGTCGCCGCCTACGTCTGGTTCATGGGCCAGCGCGAGCTGTTCGCGATGCGCGCCAAGAAGCTCGGCACGAGCTTCCCGTTCGCGGGCTTCGCGGAGGCTGCGCGACGCGCCGCGGGGGGCGCGTCCGGCCCGCAGTTCGGCTTCGAGACGCCCGCGGGCTTCGGTCCGGCCAGTGGCCCCGCCGGGCCACGGCGCCCGGAACAACAGGCCCCGCGCGGCGCGGAACCGGCGCGTCCGGACAACCTGCGCCGCGACGCGCCAAGGGGCGGCGGCTTCAGCGAACAGGACATCGAACGCCTCGAGCAGTTCCACGGCCGGCTACGCCGGGACTGGAAGGACGAGCTCTAGGACGCCGACTGGAAGGACGAGTCCGTCCTTCCATCTCTGCGGCTCAGCGGCCTTCCGCGCGCAGCGCGGCCGCCTCGACCTTCCACTGCGCGCAGTGGGCCGCGACGCGCGCGCCAAGCGCCGCCCCGTCCAGCCCGAACGCGACCTCGGGCGTCATCCGCTCCGCGTTCCCGCTGTAGTAGTCGACGAGGAACTGCAGCAGCGCGCCGCGCGACGCCCCGTCCACACCCGAGTACAGCGCGTGGCAGGCCGCCGCGGCCTGGGCGTAGAACAGGTTCATCTCGGAGAGCACGCGCACGCGCCCCTCCATCCACGAGATCGGGACGAGGACCTCGGGCTCGAACGGCTCCGGGTTCAGCTCGTGCGTCGTGGTGTGCGTGTGCGCGAAGAACGTGTCCCAGGGCAGGAGCTCCTCGGGCTTCACGTTCGCCACCGTGTCGAGCCCCGGCGAGCGCGGATTCATCACCGAGTAGGTCCCCGCCTCGTCGTCGTACGCGAACTCCTCTACCAGGGACGCGAAGCCCTCCACGATCCAGTGGCCGGGCTGCTCCCCGCGCCCCTTCAGGATCGCGTCCATGGCCTCCTCGTTGGTGAAGCCGCGGCAGCTGGTGAAGATCCAGTGGTGGGTCAGCTCGTGCGCGAGCACCTCCCCCAGCGTCGCGTAGGGATCGCCGCGCTCCGCGAGGTAGAAGCGCGAGATGCGATCGCCCGCGCTGAAGAAGCCAGCGGTGTGGGCGTGCAGCGCGCTCTGTCCGCGCGTGCGCAGGTTCTCGCCGAGCCTCAGGTACTCCTCTCGCGACTCGAACAGGAACACGATCAGCATGTCGTGGTCCTCGCTCTGCTCGTCGGCGCTGCGGCGTACCTCGACGCCGGCGAACAGCTCCTCGAGCAGGCTGCAGACGAGCTCGCCGCGCAGGAGCGCGAGCCGCAGCGCGCGCGGGTCGCGCAGCGGCGTGACGAGGAACAGGTGCTCGGTCCGCAGCCCGACGAGGTCCGTGCGCCCCCACACCTGACTGTGGCGGTAAGTGCCGAGCTTGCGCTCCGCCGGCACGAGCCCCGGCGTCTTCGCGTCCGGGTCGGTGATCCAGCGCGCCTCGAGATCGCCCAGGGTGACGTGCAGCGCCAGCCAGCGCCCCGCCTCCCAGCCGCCCTCCGGAACGACGCCTGCGGGGAACAGCGCGGCGACACGCTCGCGCAGTGACGCCGGCTCGTCCTCGGGGCGCAGATCGGAGAGCGCTGTGCGCCAGACCTGCACGCGCTGCTCCTCCGGCAACGCGTCGACGGCCTCCAGCAGTGCGGGATCGTCCGGCGCGAGCGTGAGCGCCTCGCCATGGAGGGCGAGCGCCAGGTCGGGAGCGTGCGCGGCGAGGGAAGGGGCGAGCAGCCCGAGCAGCGCGGCCTGCGCACCAGCGTCGTCCCCGTGAACCCCAGCCGCGAGCGTCAGGTAGTCCGGGAGCTGCGCCACGCTCGGCGTGCGGGGATAGCGCGTCGTGCCCGCCTCGTCGACCAGGAGGCGCACGCCCTTCTGCGTGGGCCGCTTCGTCTCGAGCACGTGGCGAATGCGCTCGAGCGCCGCGCCCTTCCACTCGATGGAGAACTCGCCGGCGACGACCTCGCCCCCGTCCTTCAGGCACCAGCCTTCGAAGGACTCGACCTCGACCTGCCTGCGCGATGACGCGACAGGCGAGGCACTGCCGTGTGAGACCGAGGCGAAGAGCGCGAGAGCGACGAGCGAGAAGCGAAGCATGACGAGCCGAGGTCGAGAGGAAGCGAGCCAGGGCAGACTACCCGCCCTCGATCAATCGGCCCAGGTCGGACGCTGGTGGTCCGTTCGAGGCCAGCGAAGTCCGCGCAAGCGCGTGCGCCCCTCTCAGGCCCGACGCATCTCGCGACCGAACAGGTAGAGCTCCTTGAGCGTCGCTGTCTCGGTCGCCGCGGGCGTGAAGCCGAGCTGGCCGGAGTAGTGCTCGACGACCTTGCGATACAGCCGGTTGCGCACGTGCCGCGGCAGATCCCGGCGTGTGATCGCGTCGCGCAGGAGCGCGAGGTCCTCCTCGGACAGGTGCGCCGCCATGCCGGGCGTCAGGTCGAGCGCACGCCCCTCACGCGTGCTCCAGGACTCCTCGGGCCAGGGCTCCTCGTAGCTCGCCGCCGCCATGTCGGAGATCACCAGGGTCCCCGCGGCCAGGTCGCCCAGTCGGCGGCAGCGCGGCGTGACCGCGATCAGCAGCAGGCCGAGCGGGAGTGGAACGAACAGCAGCGCGTCGATGGGCCACAGCAGGCTGCGCAGGACGTAGGCGCCAATCGTCGCAGGCGCGCCGCCGGCGGAGACGACGCGCGTCCCGACCACGCGCTTGCCAGGTGTCTGCCCGGCCCAGAAGTACAGGAAGGCGACGAAGTACAGCGGGGCCAGCAGGAGCAGCCCACCGATCAGCAGCCCGATGATGAAGCTCGTCGCGCCGGAGAGGACGTCGATCCCGGCCTGATCGAGGAGCACCTGCGTCAGCCAGAGCAGCAGGGTGATCACGATGTAGCCCGCGCCGATCAGCAGGAGATCGAGGAGCCCCGCGGCGAGCCGGGAGCCGACGCCCGCGATCTCGGTTCGCAGCCGGATCCCCTCGGCGGTGTCGACGTACAGCACGGGCATGGGCGCATGATGACGCTCCTCCCGAGCGCCGCGAGTTACGATCTGGCAGAATTCCAGGCGTGGGAACGGCCAAGGACGATCTGCAGAAGCTGGAGCGGCTACGTGCGCTGCTCGCGAGGAGCAGCGGCGCGAGGCTGCGCGGCCTCAGCGCGGACGAGCTCGCCGAGCTCCCGCGCCTGTACCGCTTCGCCTCCTCGCTCTACGCCCGCCTGGAGACGAGCGGCGCGGATCCCGGCGCGATCGCGACGACGCGCGACCTCGTGCGGCGCGGTCACGCCGCCCTCTACCGCAACGCTGGCCGGGGAGCCGCGCCGTGGTACGCGAAGCTCGCCCGACTCCTGATGGTCGACTCTCCGCGCGCGCTGCGCGAGGAGTGGCGCCTGCTCGCGTTCACCTTCGGGTTCTTCTACTTCCTGGCGATCGCTGCCTACGTCGCGGTCTCCCAGCACCTCGAGCTCGCCTTCACGCTGTTCGACCCCGCCGCCGTCTCCGCCGAGATCGCGCAGCTCGAGGCCACGAAGAACGGCGAACCGTTTCGCGGCAACTTCACGTTCGGCTTCGGCGAGTCACCGCAGATCGCGGGCTGGATCATGGCCCACAACATGCAGGTCTCGGTGATCTTCTTCGCCTCGGGGCTCGTCCTGCCGCTGTTCCTGATGCTGCTCGCGACGAACGCTCTGATGCTCGGCACCTACACCGCCGTCGCTGCGCACTGGGATCAGGGTTGGGAGATCTCCTCGATCCTGTGGTGCCACGGCGCGCTCGAGCTGCAAGCGATCGTCATCGCGGGCCTCGCTGGCCTGCTGCTCGTTCGCCCGTGGATCGATCCCGGCCCCTGGTCGCGCGCGCACGCCATGCGGCTCGGTTCGAAGCGCGCGCTGCACGTGCTCGCGCCGGTCTTCCCGATGCTGTTCTGCGCGGGCCTGATCGAGGGCTTCGTGAGCCCGCACGCCTCGACGCCCGTGCGCCTCGCCGTCGCCGGCGTCACGGGGGCGGGCTTCTTGATCTGGCTCCTGTTCGCCGGCCGCGGCGACGAGGGCGCGCCCGCCGCCGTGGGAGATCGGAACCGGGAGATCGGAACCTGAGTCAGAGATCACGGGACGAACTCGACCTCGAGCCCGTTCGACCAGTTGAAGCCGCCGCCGCAGGGTCCCGCGGGGTCGCGGTACCACAGCTGGTAGTTCCAGGTGTCGCCCGGCGCGATGCAGCCCGAGGCCGGGAACGAGGCGCAGCTGTCGGCGACGATGCCGGGGCCCATCGAGATCACGCCACCGGCGCCCGAGCTCGAGACCCCGTAGCGATACGTTCCGCCGCCGACACAGCGCACGCCGTCCCCGATGGTGGCCGAGATCTGGTTCGGCCCCATGTAGTACAGCCCGAACTTGTTCGCGGGTAGCCCGTCGGTGAAGAGCTCGAGATCGTCCGCGACGACGCTCGACGTTCCGTTGAAGAACAGGTGAGCGCCGAAGGAGACCGAGTTGCCGCAGCCCGTCGAGAGGCTCGAGTTCCCGCACCCGGAAGCCGGACCGGGGCAGAAGCAGTACTCGGTGATCTTCTCGCACTCGTCCGGCACGCCGTTGCCGTTCACGTCGCTCGAGGTGCCGAGCGAGATGTCCACCGCGTCCTCGACCCCGTTGTTGTTGCAGTCGAAGCAGGCCGAGGTCGTGACGTCGAGGGCGTTCAAGTCGTCGCCGAACATCACCATGTTCGTGCGGCTCGTCGCGAGCCCGATCGACTCCGCGGAGAACAGGATGCCGGGGAAGGGCGAGACGCCGCCGACGGCCGTCGGCAGCGGCGTCGTGAGAATGTCCCCGGGCTCGATCGGCGCGCCGAAGATCGAGTCGGGCATGCCGATCACCGCGGAGCCGCGGCGCACGGAGAACAGCAGCATGTCCGTCGTGCCCGTCATCCAGTCGTAGGGCGCAACCGAGGGCTGGAAGCCCGCGATCCCGTTCTCGGCGAGCGTCAGCGCGTCGATGTCGTCCGTGTTCGGCCCCATCAGGTCGAGGCCGAGGCTCAGCGCGGACGCGTAGACGCCGGGTGTGACCGCCGGCGCGGGCGAGAACAGGACCGCTCCGGCCGAGGCGTTCTGCAGCGCCGCCGAGCCGGAGTTCACGATGCCGGTGGCCGGGTCCGTGAAGCTCCCGTCCAGGGAGAAGTACGCCCCCGTGGAGGGAAAGCCGAGCAGCGCGTCGATGTCCAGCGAGTCCAGGTTGTCCCCGATTGGCGGGATCACGCCGGCCGGATTCGGCTCGGCGAGGCCGATGCCGGGGTAGAGCGAGCCGACGGGCAGCGCGCTCGCGGCGCCGTTGCCGTCGATGGTGCCGACGTTCGCGCCCGCGGGTCCCGCCGGACCGATCGGACCGACGCCGATGCCGTACACGACGAAGACGTCCGCGCTCGCGTCCGCCACGAAGCTCTCGCTGCCCACGTTCGGCGGTACGCCAGCCCCCGGCGCGCCG
>CAYGST010000208.1:0-3389 GCA_964352415.1 uncultured Planctomycetaceae bacterium
TGTCCCCGCACAGCGGCAGGCCCCCCCGGGGCGCCGCGCCCCGGCGCGGGGCGGGAGGACGCGGCGACAGCCCTGCGCGCGCGTGCGCTCGAGCGCTACGCCGAGGTGGACTTCCTGAAGCCGCGGGCCGAGGACGCTGACGCGCAGCTCGACCCGTACCAGGCCCCGATCGTCTACCGCGAGGTGCCGCCCGCGGGCGAGCCGCTCCAGGATCCGAGCGAGTTCGGCGCGCTCGAGCTGCGAGGAGGGGAGCTCGTCGCCAACGGAGCACGTCCGACGATCTACCACGCGGCGGGGTCTGCGACGTGGGGCGATGCGCGCTTCGAGCAGCGCTCGTTCCTCTGGTTCCGCGGGCGAGGCGCGACGCTCGCCGCGCAGGGCGTACGCGTCACCTTCGACCAGGACGGGCTGCCGGCGCTGCTGGAGCCGCTGACGGACGCGAGCGGGCTGACGCCGCTGTTCGTGAGCGAACACGTCGAGGAAGCGGCCCGTGAACGCTTCGGTCCGCCGCTCGACGGGCGGCGCTTCGCGGCTGAGCCCGATGTCGCCGAGCGTGCCGACGTCGTCGTCGTGCGCACGTTGAGTCGCGGGCCGGAGCCGCTGGGACCGATGGTCTACGACCCGGCGAACGGGGCCGACGTGGTCAACCTGCACTGTCGCTGCAACCCCTCGAACATCGACGCGATTCGCGCGACGGTCGAGTACGACCTGCGGCCCCTCGACGGATTGCCCGAAGAGGTCCGCGCGCGCGTCCGAGAGCGCATCGGCGGCGCGGAAGAAGGGGTGCCCGGGTTCCCGGCGCCGGACTGGCCGCTGGTGAGCTTGCGGCTGCCGGAGCTGTTCTGAGCGGCGCGAGCTGCTGCAGGGATGTCCCGGCGTCGCTGCGCCGCGGCCACCCCGTTGCGCAGGTCGGTGCGGAACGCGCGAGGGCTGCCGTCCGCGTAGCGAACGGCAGCCCTCGGTCCTGGGCGCTCGCGGGACTACTGAGCGCGCTCGAAGCTGCGCTTGAGGGCGCGGCCAAGCTTGCCAGCGGCCTCGGAGATGACGGCTTGCAGGTTGTCGCCCGTGTGCTCGACCGCGAGCGGCTGACGGCCCGCGGGCCGCGCCTCCATGGTGACTCGCTTGTCGTTGGCGGCGGACTTCGTGGCGCTGTTGTCGTCGTGGAGGTGGACCTCCACGCGGGTCAGTCGGTCCACGAAGTGCGCCAGTTCCTTCTGGACGCGTTCGTTGACGTACTCGTCGATGGCGTCGGTTTTCGTGACGGAACCGTAGTTCACTTGAATCAGCATTGCGCTCCTTACCGGTCGCTCGTTGCCTCGAGGGGTGGAATCGACCCACGGGGGTCGAGTTCCATTGTAGCCTCTAGGTCGGCCCCGCGCCCCCTTGAGGCGGGGGCGGGCAACCGGCGTAGACGCCCCCTCGAGACTCTCTCCTGATCATGATTTGCAGTCGCTCGGCGCACCTCGGCGCGCTCCTCTTGGCATTGACGTCGTTGGTTCCCATGGCGGCGTCAAGGCCTCAGGGCAGCGGCGTCGTCGAGGCTTCCGCGAAGCGCGGGCCGAAGGTCCTCGACCCGGCGGCCTGCGGCATTGGTGAGCGGGTGTCGCGACTCCCCTGGCGTGACCTGCGCGGTCGCCCCGGTCGCCTGGGCGAGGTCGGCGCGCGCAGAGGGCAGGTCGTTGCGTTGACGGACACGAGCTGTCCGCTGGCGCAGAAGCTCGCGCCGAGCTTGGCCCGTCTGCAGGAGCGTTGCCGGGACGCGGGGCTCGACCTCGTGCTGCTGAACACGGGCGAGGAGGAGCAGCGCGCGGACGCCGTGCGCTGGGTCGAGCGACACGGCATCGAGGTGCCGTACGTCATGGATTCGACCGGCGAGTTGGCGCGCGCGCTCGACGCGCGCACGACCACCGACGTGTTCCTGCTCGATGCGGAGGGGCGGCGCGTCTACCGGGGCGCGATCGACGACCGCGTCGGCATCGGGTACACGCGCGAGGTCGCCCGCGAGACGTATCTCGAGGCGGCGATCGATGCGCTGGTCGAGGGCGAGCCCGTGCCGGTGCCGGCGACCTGGGCGCCGGGCTGCGTGCTCGACCTGGAGGAGCCCGAGGGCGCCTCGGAGCTCACCTGGCACGGTCGCGTCTCTCGCATCGTCGAGCGCCGCTGCGGAAGCTGTCACGTCGAGGGCGGCGTCGCTCCCTTTCCCCTCAGCGCGCGCGCAGACCTCAAGCGACGCAAGGGCATGCTTCGCTTCGTGCTCGAGGAGCGCCTCATGCCGCCGTGGGGCGCCGAGCCCGGGAGCGGGCCCTGGCGCAACGACCACTCGCTGCCTGAGGCCGAGCGCGCCGACCTCCTCGCCTGGCTGGAGGCCGGCCTGCCGGAGGGCGATCCGTCGAGCGCGGCGCCGCCGAGCGCCGCGCACGACTCGACCGAGTGGCTGATCGGAACGCCGGACCTCGTGGTGGAGATCCCGCGCGAGCAGAGCGTTCCGGCCGAGGGCTACCTCGACTACATCGAGTTCGTGGTCCCGCTCGGCCTGACCGAGGATCGCTGGGTCAAGGCCGTGGAGATCCAGCCGACCGCGCCGCAGGTCGTGCACCACGTCGTCGTGCACGTCTTGACGGAGGGCGGGCTGCGCGAGAGTCGCAACACGCTGCCGGGCTTCATGGCCGGCTACGTTCCCGGCAATCGCTCGAACGTCTTGCCGCCGGGCTTTGCGCGCAAGTTGCCCGCAGGGTCACGGCTCTTCTTCCAGCTGCACTACACGCCGAACGGCACGCCTGCGGTGGACCGCACGCGCCTCGCGCTCGTCTTCCAGGACGAGGCGCCCGAGCACGAGGTCAAGAGCATCGGTGTCGCGAACAAGAACTTCGAGATCCCGGCGGGCGAGGCGCACTTCGCCGTCGAGGCTGGGCTGAAGCTCCCGAAGTCGATCGGTGTCCTGTCGCTCATGCCGCACATGCACCTGCGGGGTGAGGCCTTTCGCATCACGGCCGATCCGCCGAAGCGCGCGGCGCTGACCCTGCTCGACGTCGCGCGCTACGACTTCAACTGGCAGTTCGCCTATCGCTTCGAGGACCCGGTGATCCTCCCGGAGGGGACGCGCCTCGGCGTGACGGGCTGGTTCGACAACAGCGACGCCAACCCGGCCAACCCGAACCCCTCGAAGGACGTCCGCTGGGGCGATCAGACCTACGAGGAGATGATGATCGGGTACGTGGAGTACTACGTGCTGTGAGGGGCCGGTGAGCGCTCGAGCGCTCGCGACTCAGCCCGGACTCGGCGGCGAGCACTCGCCCTTCGCGTTGCCGGTGATCTGCGTTCGCAGGCGCTCGGTGTGGTCGATCCAGGCGGCCTGCACCTCGGCGGGGAGAGCGTGGTCGGCCATCGTC
>CAYGST010000208.1:3399-7965 GCA_964352415.1 uncultured Planctomycetaceae bacterium
GTCTCGCGCAGGATCTGGGTGCGGCGGTCGAAGTGGCCGCCGAAGATCGAGTGCGAGGCGTGCGCGGACGGGAGCGGGCGGCCCGTGTAGTCGACGTCGGCGCCGAGCAGGTGCAGCGCGAACTCGAGCTCTTTCTGCACCAGGTGCACCTTGTCCTTGCCCTTGAAGAAGAAGCCGATCATCACGTCATCGAAGACGCGGTCGTAGAAGTCCTCGAGCAGCGGGCGCAGGACCGCCTCACCACCGGCGAGCTCGTGCAGGGGAGTAGGAGCCGTCATGGGAGGACACGGTAGCGTCGCTCATGCAGGGGGGGAACCTCGCACGGTGAAGCTCCTGGCGTTCTCGCGCATGAGTCGCTGTGGGAGGAAGGCGGACGCGCTCGCGAGCACGGGCGGTTGCTTTGAGCGCGCTGCCATGGCTCGTCCGCCGAACTCGATGAAGTGAGCGACGGCACGGCGTTTCCGTGAAACGATGCCCGCCAACAAGGCGACGGCGACCGTTCTGCCGATCCGCTCGGCGTCACGCGCAGCTGGCCGGCGGTGGAGGAGCTGCACGAAGCGGGCGGAGGTTCGGCGGCTGCAACCGCGCGGTCCCCGATTTACACGTCTTACCAAGTAGGGGAGACGTCACGAACGTGTTCACGCGGGCGCGGTTTCGTTCGAGGGACTGGAGTGGTTGTTCGTGGCGTGGGCGCGAATCGTGTTGCGCAGGTCAACTTACACGTCGTCGTGTTCGCGGTGTGTTGATCGCGGTAGTTCCAAGGACGGTGATGGCTAGGTAGCGAGTTCGCGTCGGTGAACACCGCGCCACGGCAGCTCGAGGGTGACCTTCGAGACACAGGCACGTCGCCGACGCTTCCCCCGTTTGCTTCAGTTGCAACCACACCCAATCGAACCCATGCAGGCTCGCCACACGTTTACTTTGTTCGCGCTGTCCATGCTCGGTGCTTCTGCGTCCGCGCAGAAGACGATGCAGTCACAGCCCATCACGTCCCCGCTCAAGAACGCGGGCACCTATCACATGTCGACGGGATCCTGGACGCGCGGCGCGTCCCCGGTCGCGCTCGCCGGTCCCGAAGTCATCTACGACAACACCTGTGCTACGGGGATCAGCGTTCCGCCTGCAGGGACGGTCGTGGTCGACTCGGGACGACTCCCGAGCACGAACTCTCCGAGCGGCTCGATGTCGTTGACGGGCCTCTACGACGACTACCTGGTCAACGGTTTCACGATCGCGTACTGCAGCGTGACGCCGAATCAGACCAGCTTCACGATGGCGTTCTACGACTGCTATGCAGCGTGTGACGCCGGTCCGTTGCCGTCCCCGGTCGCCGGCTTCGCGATCGTCAATGCGCCGGCGGGGACCGCAGGCGGTACGCAGGCCTGCTGGATCGCGACCTTCGATCTGCAGAACACGACGTTCTCGTTCAACCTGGGCGGCGACTGTGACGGCGTGTACGACAACGTTGCTTCAACCGACAGCTTCGCCTGGTCGTGGGTCGAGACGACCCCGGGCAATGGCACGGCGCTCGTGATCGCCGGGGATCCGCTCGGGTTGTTGAACGCGAGCTGTGGCGGCATCGGAGGAGGCACCACCTTCCCGACCGCCGGACCGGGGCCCGGCACGGGTATCGGCCAGCTCGACCAGGTTGAAGGCGTCGGTGGCGTACAGGGCTGCCTCGCATTCGGCGGTTACTCGGCCACGAACCCGTGGGCGGGCTTCTACCTCGTCCTGCGTGGGGATCAGGGCAACGTGCCTCCGAGCCCTGGCACGGCCTACTGCTTCGGTGACGGTAGTGGCGCGGTCTGCCCGTGCGCGGCCTTCGCGGGCGCCGGAGAGGGTTGCCTCAACACGACCGGGACGGGCGGCGCGGCGCTGACGGGCTCCGGCGTCGCGTCGCTCGGCGCGGACACGTTCCAGCTCGACGTCGTGGGCGTCCCCGGGAACAAGCCCGGGCTCATCCTGCGCGGCGCGAACCAGATCGCGAGTCCGGCCGGCGACGGCATCCTGTGCGCGGCGGGTCAAGCGGCGCGCTCGCAGGTCCAGGTGACCTCCGGCGGCAGCACGACCTTCACGCAGTTCCTCGGCGGCGGCTTCGGCGCGATGAGCTACGGCGTCGGTACGACTACGAACTACCAGTTCTGGTATCGGGACGCGGGCAACACCTGTTCGGGCGGAGGCTTCAACTTCTCGAACGGCTGGGCGACTCCCTGGCAGCCCTAGGAGCCCCAGCACGCCAGCCGCTTCCAGCTGCGGAGGCGGCTCCCTGCGCGTCGGTGTCACGCGCGCGGCGGTCGGGGCCACATCGATCTCGGGAACCGGGGCGCTCTCCACCGCATGCGGTGGGGGGCGCCCCGACTCGTCGACCGGGGGCCGCAACGAGGACTGGACAGCGCGGGGGGCGAGCGGGTGTGATCCTCGATCGATCCTCAACCCGGAATGCTCATGCGCCTCGTCACTCGTCTCCTCGGTCTCCTGCTCCTCGCTTCCGCCTGCGCCTCCCCCGAGTCCGGCGGACCTGGCAGCCCGCCGAGCGCGGATCTGGTCCTGCTCGACGGTCGCATCGCGACCGTGGACCCAGAGCTCGGCGAAGTCGAGGCGCTCGCCGCGCGCGATGGACGTATCGTCGCCGTCGGGACGAGCCAGGAGATCGCGGCCTACGTCGGTGCGGACACGCAGATCGTCGACCTCGAAGGTCGCCGCGCGATCCCCGGCTTCATCGAGGGGCACGCACACCTCGCGAACATGGGCCACGCGATCCAGATCCTGCCGCTGCGCGAAGCGTCCAGCTGGGACGAGGTGATCGCGATGGTAGAGGCGGCGGTCGCGGAGGCCGAGCCCGGCGAGTGGATCCTCGGCCGTGGCTGGCACCAGGAGAAGTGGGACCGCGTTCCTGCGGACGCGGTCGAGGGCTTCCCGGCGCACACCGCGCTGAGCGCGATCTCCCCCGACAACCCGGTCTCGCTGCGCCACGCGAGCGGCCACGCTGGCTTCTACAACGCCAAGGCGATGGAGCTCGCCGGCGTGAACCGCGCGACACGGGACCCGGAGGGCGGCGAGCTGATGCGCCTGCCGGACGGCTCGCCGAGCGGCGTGTTCGTGGAGACGGCGATGGGGCTGGTCGAGCGTGTCCATGCCGAGCAGCAGGCGGAGCTCTCGGATGAGGAGCGCGCGGCCGACATTCGGCGAGCGCTCGCGCTCGCCGACCGCGAGTGCCTGGAGAACGGGATCACGAGCTTCCAGGACGCCGGTTCGAGCTTCGAGGTCGTCGACGTGATGCGCGACATGGCTTCGAAGGGGGAGTTCGGAACTCGCCAGTGGGTGATGATCCGCGACACGAACGAAGCGCTGCGCGAGCGCCTCCAGGACTACAAGATCGTCGACGGCTACGACCATCACCTGACGGTCAATGCGTTGAAGCGGACGCTCGATGGAGCGCTCGGTTCGCGGGGCGCGTGGCTGCACGCCCCGTACACGGACGAGCCGACGACCAGCGGACTCAACACGAAGCCCGTGGCCTACGTGGAGGAGACGGCGCGTATCGCAGCCGAGGCCGGCTTCCAGATGTGCGTGCACGCCATTGGAGATCGTGCGAACACCGAGACGCTCGACCTCTTCGAGCGTCAGCTGGACCAGCTCCCCGACGGGCGCGAGCGGCGCTGGCGCGTGGAACACGCGCAGCACCTCGTGCTGGCAGACATCCCGCGCTTCGCTGAGCTCGGCGTGATTGCTTCGATGCAGGGCGTGCACTGCACGTCGGACGCGCCGTTCGTCGAGCCCCGGCTCGGTGAGCGACGGGCGGAGGAGGGCGCCTACGTGTGGCGCAAGCTGATCGAGGCCGGCGCCGTAGTCACGAACGGGACGGACGCTCCGGTGGAGGACATCGATCCGCTCGCGAGTTACCACGCCTCGGTGACCCGGCTGCAGGCGAGCGGCGCGCCGTTCTATCCGGACCAGCGCATGACGCGGGAGGAGGCGCTGGCCTCGTACACGATCAACTGCGCCTACTCCGCGTTCGAGGAGGACCTGAAGGGCAGCCTGACGCCGGGCAAGCTCGCGGACATCACGGTGCTGTCGCGGGACATCCTGGAGGTGCCGGACGACGAGCTGCTGGAGGCGGAGGTGTTGCTGACCATCGTGGGGGGCGAGGTGCTGTACGCGGCCGAGAGCTGGGAGTAGGGAGGGTGATGGCCGCGTCCGCTGGTGGGTGGTGTCGGGTGTCGGGTCCATCCGACCGAGAGGCGCTCTGTCGTCAACGGCGATACCATGGGAGGAACGGAGGAACGGAGGAACGGAGAGTCCCTGCAGCGCGAGCGGTTCGGCAGCCTTGGTTGAGCGTCTCCGGCTGCTGAGGAGGCTTCGCCATTCAGAAGAAGAGAAGGAAAATCCAGCCGCACCGCGGCTGGATTTGTATTTTTCATCTCTCTCTTCGGCGAAGCCGAATCGAGGCCGAACGCGATCGACCATCGCTGCAAGACCGCCGGGGCTGCAACTCCTCTCCGTCCCTCCGTCCCTCCGTTCCTCCCACGGTATCGCCGTTGACGACAGGGCGCCTCTCGGCCGGAA
>CAYGST010000209.1:0-7965 GCA_964352415.1 uncultured Planctomycetaceae bacterium
GCGGCGGCGGGGGCGGGCGCGGTGGCGGGGGGGCGGCGCCGCGCCGCCCACGTCCCGAGCGAGGTCACGACGGTCGCGGTCGTCGTCCACGCGACGCCGGAAGAGGCCCTCCAACTGCTCGACGCCACCGGCATCGAGATGATTCAGCTCTGCGGACAGCAGCGCGCCGACGACTGGAACAACTTCCCCATGCCGATCCTGCGGCGCGTCCCTGTCGAGCTCGGCGCCGAGAGCGAGCTGGCAGCCTGGGCCCCGTTCGCCCGCGGCTTCGTCCTCGATCACCCCTCCACACCCGGCGGCTCCGGCCGCACCGTCGACCTCCAGCTCGCGGCGGCGTTCTGCTCCACCCACCCGTGCCTCCTGGCCGGCGGGCTCGACGCCGCGCGCGTCGGCGACGCCGTCCTGACCGCGCGCCCCTTCGGAGTCGACGCCTCCTCGCGCCTCGAGCGCGTCCCCGGCGAGAAGGACCCGGACGCCGTCCGGCGCTTCGTCACCTCGGCCCTCGCCGCCTTCCGCGAACTCAACGCATGAGCTCCAGCACCTTCCAGACGCCCACGCGCTTCGGCGACTTCGGCGGAGCCTTCGCTCCCGAGACCCTGATGGCACCGCTGCTCGAGCTCGAGCGCGCGTGGCTCGACCTGCGCGAGGACCCAGGCTTCCGCGCCGAGCTCGAGGACCTGCTGACGAACTACGCAGGCCGCGCGACGCCGCTCTACCACGCGAAGCGTACGTCGCAGGACCTCGGCTGCGAGGTCTGGCTCAAGCGCGAGGACCTGCTGCACACCGGCGCGCACAAGCTGAACAACAGCCTCGGCCAGGCGCTGCTCGCCAAGCGCATGGGGAAGAAGCGCATCCTCGCGGAGACGGGCGCCGGCCAGCACGGCGTCGCCACGGCGACCGCCTGCGCGCTGCTCGGGCTCGACTGCGTCGTCTACATGGGCGCCGTCGACGCGGCGCGCCAGCGGCCGAATCTTCTGCGCATGGAGCTGCTCGGCGCGCGCGTCGAGATCGTCGAGCAGGGCCAGGCCACGCTCAAGGACGCGATCAACGAGGCCATGCGCGCCTGGGTCGGCGACCCCGAAGCGCACTACCTGCTCGGCTCGGCGCTCGGCCCGCACCCGTTCCCGTCGATCGTCGCGCACTTCCAGTCGATCATCGGCTGCGAGGCCTGGGCGCAGTGGAAGGCGCAGGCGGGCGGGCTGCCGGACGCCGTGATCGCGTGCGTCGGCGGCGGTAGCAACGCCATCGGCATCTTCCGCGGCTTCGTCGACGAGGACGGCGTCGCGCTGATCGGCGTCGAGGCAGGCGGTGAAGGTATCGCGAGCGGCAAGCACGCCGCGCGCTTCTCCGGCGGCACGCCCGGCGTGCTGCACGGCTGCTTCACCTACCTCTTGCAGGACGACCACGGCCAGGTGCGTGAGACGCACAGCGTCAGTGCAGGCCTCGACTACCCCGCCGTGGGACCGGAGCACGCGCAGCTGGGCGCGCGCGGCCGCGCGCGCTACGCGGCCTGCAGCGACGACGAGGCGATGGAGGGCTTCGAGCGCCTCGCCAAGAAGGAGGGCATCCTCGCCGCGCTGGAGAGCAGCCACGCCCTTGGCTGGCTGATCACGAATGCCGCGGAGTTCCAGGGTCAGCGGGTCCTGATCAATCTCTCGGGACGTGGCGACAAGGACCTCGACACGGTCGCGAAGCTGAAGGGGGCGCAGTCATGAGCACCAATCGACTCGAGGTGCGCCTCGCGGCGCTCCGCGCCGAAGGCCGCGCGGGCGTCGCGCCCTACGTGACCGCGGGCGACGGCGGGCTCGCGACGACGCTCGAGGTGCTGCGCGCCCTCGACGAGCGCGGCGCCGCCTGCGCGGAACTCGGCGTGCCGTTCAGCGATCCGATCGCGGACGGCCCAGTCCTGCAGGCTGCGGCGCAGCGCGCGCTCGACGCGGGCACGACGCTGACCGGTATCCTCGCGATGGTCCGCGAGCTGCGCGATGAAGGCCGTGAGTTGCCGATCGCGCTCTTCTCCTACGCCAACCCGATCGTACGCCTCGGCTGGGAGAGCGCCGCCGAACTCAGCGCCGCCGCTGGCGTCGACGCCTGGCTGGTGCCCGACATGATCCCCGAAGAGGCCGACGCGATGCGATCGGCTTGCGATGCGCACGGCGTCGCACCCATTTTCTTCGTCGCACCGACGAGCACCGACGCACGCATCGCCGCCGCCGCTGAAGCCAGCCGCGGCTTCCTCTACGCCATCGGGCGCGTGGGCGTCACAGGCGGCGCGACGACGCTCGACGAGGCGGCGCTCGATTTCCTCGCGCGGGTCCGCGAGCGCACGGACCTCCCGATCGGCGTCGGCTTCGGCCTGCGCACCTCCGATGACGTCGCCGTCGTCACCCAGCACGCGGAGCTCGCCATCGTCGGCAGCGCCTTCGTGCAGCGCGTGCGCGACGCCTACGACCAGGCCGGCGCGTCGGCCTCCGCCGCGCGCGCCGCCGCCTCCGACTACCTCTCCGCACTGCAGCAGGGGCTGCGATGACCTCGACTGCCATGAAACCCGGAACCCGAACCCACCTGACCGCCCTCGATCGAACGATCGTGCACCTCTGCAACGAGCGCGCGCGCCTCGTCGCCGCCGCTGGCGAAGGCGAGAGCGGCGCGCACGTGGACGACCTCTTGCGCCGCAGCGCGGGCCCGTTCCCCGCCGCCGCGCTGCGCGAGGCCTTCGACGCCATCGATCGCGGCTGCCGGGAGGTGACGCCGTGATCCTCAAGCTGCACCGAGGACGCACCGCCGCCGACGTCCAGGGTCTGCGCGCGCGCATCGAGGCCGAGGGCCTGCGCGTCTACCAGTCGCCCGAAACGTCCCGTCCGATCCTCGCCGTCGTCGACAGCGTCCCCGCGGCGCTGGCGAGCGAGCTCACAAGCGACGCATCGGTCGAGGAGGTCGCGACGCCGAAGAGCGCCTGGAAGCTCGTCAGTCGCGAGTTCCGCGAGTCGCCGACGCGCATCCGCATGGGTAACGTCGAGGTCGGACCGGACACCGTCATCGTCATCGCCGGCCCGTGCAGCGTCGAGGGCAAGGACCTGATCGAGGAGACGGCCCGCAGCGTCGCCGACTCGGGCGCGCAGCTCCTGCGCGGCGGCGCCTTCAAGCCTCGCACGAACCCGTACTCCTTCCAGGGCTTCGGCGTCGAGGGCCTGCGTCAGCTGAAGGACGCGGGCGAGCGCTTCGGCCTGCCGGTCGTCACCGAGATCATGGACGCCTCGGACGTGCCGGCCTTCGTCGACCACGACATCGATTGCCTGCAGATCGGCGCGCGCAACATGCAAAACTTCCGGCTGCTGAAGGCGGTGGCGAAGGCGCAGCGGCCCGTCGTGCTCAAGCGCGGCCTCTCCGCGACCGTCGAGGAGTGGCTCTCGGCCGCCGAGTACCTCGCCGCGGGCGGCTGCCACGGCGTGATCCTGTGCGAGCGCGGCATCCGCACCTTCGAGACCGCGACGCGCAACACCCTCGACCTGACCGTGCTGCCGCTGCTCGCGCAGCTCACGCACCTGCCCGTGATCGTCGATCCCTCGCACGCGGCGGGCATCGCGAGCCTGATCGCGCCGCTCTCGCGCGCGTCGGTCGCCGTCGGCGCCGCGGGCATCGCCGTCGAGGTCCACCCGCGCCCGAAGGAGGCCCGCAGCGACGGAGCGCAAGCGCTGCTACCCGGCGAGCTGACGGCGCTCGTCGCCGACGCGCGCGTGCAGGCCGCGGTGACCGGCCGGCGGCTCGCGTAGCACGAACGCTCCGTGCCCCTCTCGCCCCTCCCCATCGACGAGGTCCTGCCGGACCTCGAGGCCGCGCTGCGGAGTTCACCCGCGGTCTTGCTGCGCGCGCCCACCGGGGCGGGCAAGACGACGCGCGTGCCCGGCGCGCTGCTCGACGCGGGGCTGGCGGGAGAAGGCGAAGTGCTGGTGCTCGAACCGCGGCGGCTCGCAGCCCGCGCAGCCGCTGCGCGCACCGCGAGCGAGCGGGGCGCGCGCCTCGGCGACGAAGTCGGCTACCAGGTGCGCTTCGACTCCAAGCGCTCGAAGGCGACGCGCATCACGTTCCTGACCGAGGGGCTGTTCCTGCGGCGCCTGCAGTCCGACCCGCTGCTGGAGTCCGTCGGCCTCGTCGTCTTCGACGAGTTCCACGAGCGCAGCCTCGACGCGGACCTCGCGCTGGCGCTCGTGCGGCGCGTGCAGGAAGACGTGCGCGCCGACCTGTGCCTCGTCGTGATGAGTGCGACCCTCGAGACGAAGGAGCTCGCGGCCTACCTCGGCGGCGCGCCGGTCGTCGAGAGCGAGGGGCGCACGCACCCGATCGACGTCCACTACCTCGCTCCCTCGGAGCGGCCCGAGCGCGGCGGGCCCGGCGACGAGCACATCGCGCGCGCCGTCGAGCGCGCCATCTCCGCCACGGACGGCGACGTGCTCGTCTTCCTGCCCGGGGTCGGCGAGATCCGCCGCGCGCGGCGCGCGATCGAGGGCAAGGCGTTCACGCGCGGCTGCGCGCTGTTCGAGCTCTACGGCGAACTGCCGCCGGAGGAGCAGGACCGGGCGCTCTGCGACCACGGGTCACGCTCGATCTTCCTCGCGACCAACGTCGCCGAGACCTCGATCACGCTTCCACGCGTCACGGCCGTCGTCGACACCGGCCTCGCCAAGCGCATGCAGCTCGACGTCGGGCTCGGGCTCAACCGGTTGACCCTCGGCCCGATCTCCAGGGCCTCCGCGCAGCAGCGCGCGGGTCGCGCGGGACGCACCGGGCCCGGCTCCTGCTGGCGCCTGTGGACCGAGCACGACGAGCGCACGCGCCCCGCCGACGACGAGCCCGAGGTGCGCCGCGTCGACGTCGCACCCGCGCTGCTCGAGCTGGTCGCGTGGGGCGAGCCGCACCCGCTCGACTTCCCCTGGCTCGAGGCGCCGCCGCGCGCCGCGCAGGAGCGCGGACTCGGACTGCTGGAGCAGCTCGGCGCGGTTCAGGCCACGCGTGAGGGCGGCGTTCGATTGACGGAGACCGGCGCAGCGCTCGCACGCCTTCCGCTGCATCCGCGGCTCGGGCGCCTGCTCCTCGAAGGCGCGCGCCGCGGTATCCAGGACATGGCGGCGCTCGGAGCGGCGCTCCTGTCCGAGCGCTCGCCCTTCCGCCGCGATGGTCGGCGCGAGCTGCTCAGTGGCGGCGCCCTCGACTCGGATCTCGTCGACCGCGTGCACGCCCTCGAGCGCTACGAGGCGAGCGGCGATCGCATCAGCGCCGCCGGGGAGCTGAACGTGGGTGCGGCGCGCCAGCTGCTGCGCGTGCGCAGCGATCTGCTGCGCTCCTCCCGCGGGATCGAGGTCACGAAGAAGAAGGGCGCGCGCGAGACCGCCGACGAACGCCTCGGCCGCGCGCTGCTCGCCGCGTACCCCGACCGACTCGCTCGCCGCCGCGCGCCGGGCGACGAGCGCGCCAAGCTCGTCGGAGGGCGCGGCGTGCGGCTCGCGCGCGAGTCCGGCGTGCGCGAGGCGGAGCTGTTCCTCGCGCTCGAGGTCGACGCCGGCGGCAAGGAGTCGCTCCTGCGCTGCGCCTCGGAGGTGCGTCCCGAGTGGCTCGATCCCGCGCTCGTCGAGACGCGCACGGAGCTCGCGTTCGACGCCGCGGAGGCGCGTGTCGTCGCGCGCGTCGTGACCACGTTCCTCGACCTCGAGCTCGAGTCCAAGCCGGGCACGCTGCAGCGCAACGCCGCGAGCGCGCAGGTCCTCGCGGCCGCCGCCGCGCAGGACCTCGAGCGCGGCCTCGACCTCGCGCACGAGGACTACGTCGCCCTGCGCGAGCGCGTGAACAGCCTGCGCGAATGGATGCCCGATCTCGAGCTACCGCGCATCGACGCGGACTTCGTGCGCGGGCTGCTGCCGCGACTCTGCAAGAAGAAGCTCACCTTCGCGGAGCTGCGCAAGGCTCCGCTCGCGCCGGCGATCCTCGATGCGCTCGACTGGCGCCAGCGCGAGGCGCTCGATCGTCACGCGCCCGACCGGCTCGAGGTGCCGAGCGGCAACCGACACAGGCTCACCTACGAAGAGGGCCGACCGCCGGTGCTCGCCGCGCGCATCCAGGAGCTCTTCGGCTGGACCAAGACCCCGCGCGTCGCGCAGGGCCGCGTCCCCGTGCTGCTGCACCTGCTCGCGCCGAACTATCGACCGCAGCAGGTCACCGACGACCTCGCGAGCTTCTGGACGAACACCTACGCCGAGGTGCGCAAGGACCTGCGGCGCCGCTATCCCAAGCACGACTGGCCCGAGGACCCGTGGACGGCGACGGCGCGCCGCCGCCGGGGCCGCTGAGGGAGGCACGCTGCCCACCCCCGAAAGGAGTAGGGTGAAGCGCCATGGGCTTCGTCCTCCTCCCCGTGCTCTTGATCGGCCTCATCGAATGGCTAGCACTGTTCGTTGGCCAGGGCTTGGTGCTGATGCTCTCGGAGTCGACCCGGCTGCGCACTCGCGTCCTGCGCTCGATCGCCTACTGGGCCGCCGTCGCGGGAGTGCTCGCGCTCGCCTCGACGGTGCCGGCGCTGCGGCAGGCCGTCCTCCTGCCGATGCTGTTCATCGCGGCGATCCCGTACCACGCGGTCCAGTGGCTGGTCGAACCGCTCGGAGGCTGAGGCTTCGCTCGAGGCAGGAGCCAGCCAGCCTGAGGCGCTGCCCCGGGGCAGGACGTGGCGCAGCTGATCTACATCTCCTAACCTGAAAGCTCGTGGAGCCGGGCCGCTCGCCAGCAAGCCCACGCTCCGAAACGGTGGTCCCGTCGCACAAGGCACTCGCCCACCGCAATCAGGAAGGTCATCAGGGAGCCGCGCTCACCGCGGCCAAGGGAGAGAGCATGAGCACATTGTCGAGTCCAATCGATTTCATCCGCAACGCTTGGGGCCGCCGTTCGCTATCGGCGCTGTCCATCGCCGCGCTCGCCGCCAGTGGATCGGCGCAGACGACCTGCGCGACGGGCGCCGCGACGCTGCAGACCTTCTCTAGCGGCTGTTTTCCAGCGGACTGCGTTTCGAACGCTCCTCTCAACTGGGGCACGGTCACGCCAGAGCTGCTGTTCGTCCCCAAGTTCGATCCCGCCCTCGGCACGCTGCTCGAGGTGCGCGTGCGGACACTCTTCGGCTCCGCCGGTGAGTTCTGCATCGACAACGGGCAGCTCAACTGCGCGCTGATCTCCGCGTCGACCACACTCGTCGCGTCAACACAACCCGCGTCCACGAACCAACCACCGGTGACGGGCGTCCCCGCGGTGAACGGCCAGTACGTCACCGAGCTCTTCTCGCCAGGTTTCCTCCTGGGGGCAAGTGATGGCGTCGATGATTGCCTCACGCCGACCGGGCTGCAGTCCATCGGCGACTGCACCCCGGGCGAGGACCACGCCACCAGGAACTGGAGCACGCTGCACGGGGAGCCCGAGGTCACCGTGCCGAGCACGGGGCTCAACGCCTGGATCGCGAGTGCACCGGGAGACTCCGTTGCGTTCGAGTCCATGGCCAGTGGCACGGTCAGCGTGGCTGGATCCGGGGTCACCACCGTCGCGTTCGACACGAACGGCCGCGCGCGCGTCGACGTGACCTACGTCTACTGCCCGCAGCTCGGCACGGTCTACTGCGACTGCGTCGGTACGAGCCCCTGCGGAAACCTCGGGCAAGGCGGCACGGGCTGCGCGAACTCGACCGGACTCGGCGCGCGGCTGGCCGCCACCGGCACGGCCTCCCTGGCGGCGGCCGACCTGGTGCTGACCGGCTCCCAGCTCCCGCCGAACCGCCCCGGCGTGTTCCTCAGCGGTCAAGGGGCCTCGTCGATCGGCAGCGCGACCGTTCTCGGCGGTGGTGCGCTGTGCACGACCGGCCAGCTCACGCGCCTCGAGGTCGTGTTCGCCGACGCGAGCGGCAACTGCGCGAGCTCGATCGACGTCGGCGCGGCG
>CAYGST010000210.1:0-7956 GCA_964352415.1 uncultured Planctomycetaceae bacterium
CCTGAACTCGCCGACCTACTCCGGGAACTTCACGAACGGCAGCGGCGCGATCGGCCACAACCTCTACACGAAGGGCGACCTCGTCTACGAGGCGAACTACCGCAGCGGTCTGCGCATCTTCGACGCCTCCACGGATCCGGCGAACGCGACGGAAGTCGCCTACTTCGACACCTGGCCCGGGGACGACGACGACAGCTTCAACGGACTGTGGAGCTGCTACCCGTACTTCCCCAGCGGCGTCGTGATCGGCAGCGATCTCGAGCGCGGACTGTTCGTGTGGTGGGTCGGCGACCCGAAGATCGACATCGACGTGGTGGGCACGGCGCCGCAGATCATGGACCCCGCGGGCGACAGCGTGACCCTGCAGCTGACCGAGCTGGCGGCCGGTGATCTGCAGGCGGGCTCGGAGACGCTCTACGTGGACTCGGGCGTGGGTCTCGTCCAGGTGCCGCTCGTTGCACTGGGCGCGGGGCTCTACGAGGCACAGTTCCCGGCAGCCGCTTGCGGCAGCGATGTGCGCTGGTTCGTGGGGGCGCGTTCGACCGACGGCATCCTGTGGACTCTGCCCAAGGAGGCTCCCTACAACCACTTCGACGCGGTTGCAGCCGTCGGTGAGGTCGTCGCCTTCGAGGACGACATGGAGCTGGACCGCGGCTGGACGATCGGGGACGCGAGCGACACCGCGACGGCAGGCGTCTGGCGCCGCGACGACCCGGTCGAGGGGCCGGCCAGTACGGAGGACGACCACACGCCGGGCGGCACGCAGTGCTACATGACCGGTCTGCTCGCCGATGTCGATGGCGGCGTCACCTCGCTCATCTCGCCGCAGTTCGACCTGCAGGCCTGGAGTGATCCGATCGCGAGCTTTTGGCTCTACTTCCGGCGCGACGGCCTCACCCAGGGCACGGACCAGTGTCGCGTCGAGGTCTCGAACGACGACGGGACGAACTGGGTCGAGATGGAGCGCATCAAGAAGGTGCCTCTCGAGCAGGAGGCGAGCTGGGCGTACAAGAGCTATCGCCTGGCGGACTGGGTTCAGCCGACCGCGCAGACGCGGCTACGCATCCGTGTCCAGGACGGGAACCTGGACTCCATCATCAAGGGCATGGTGGACGACTTCCGCCTCTGGCAGCCCTCGTGCGAGTGCTCGCCCGTGAACTACTGCGTGAGCACCTCGAACTCCGCCGGCACGACCGCGCAGATCGGCTGGAGCGGCAGCGTCGAGCTGGGCCAGAACAACTTCTCGCTGGACGTCAGTGGGGCGCTGCCCGGCGCGCTCGGCCTGTTCTTCTACGGCGCGGCCGAGGTCCAGCTGCCGCTGGCCGAGGGCACGCTCTGCGTGGGCGGCGGTTCACTCGGGATTCAGCGCCTGCAGCCTCCGCTCCAGCTCGACGGCGCCGGCGGCGCCAGCCGTCAGCTCGACTTCACCGCGCCTCCGGCGAACGCCGGCCCGGGCGCGATCTCGCTCGGATCGACCTGGAACTTCCAGTTCTGGTACCGCGACCCGGCGGGCGGACCTGCCGGCTCGAACCTCTCCGACGCGCTGCGCGTCAACTTCTGCCAGTAACGGCGAGGCGCGAAGAACGTGCATCCGAACGAGCTCGAGATCCCCGCGAGGCTATCGGGGGAGCGCCTCGACGCGATCCTGGCGGCGCTCTATCCGTCGCACTCGAAGTCCGCGCTGCAGAAGCTCGTGCGGCGCGGCGCCGTGACGCTCGACGGCAAGCGCGTCGTCCGCTCGAACGTGCGTCCGCGGCCGAAGGCCCTCGTGCAGGTGGACCTGCCCGAGCCCGCGGGTCAGGCGAGTGCGCTGCCGGTGCTGTTCGAGGACGCGCACCTGCTCGTGCTCGACAAGCCCGCGGGGATGTTGACCCACGGCCATGAGCGCGAAGAGGGCACGAGCCTGGCCGACGTCGCGGTGGAGCGCTTCGGGCGTCTCCCGATGCTGATGGGGGAGCACCGTCCCGGCGTGGTGCACCGACTCGATCGCGAGACGAGCGGCGCCGTCGTCCTCGCGCGGACACCCGCGGCCATGGAGCGTCTGCGTGAGGCCTTCCGCGACCGGACCGTGCGCAAGGAGTACCTCGCGCTCGTTCACGGCGCTCCGCGCGACGACGCCTTCGTCGTCGACGCCCCGCTCGGCCCAATGGAGAACCACCGGGATCGGCAGATCGTTCGCCACGACGACGAGGGCAAGGCGGCGCGGACGGAGTTCGAGGTGCGCGAGCGCTTCGCGCGCCACTCGCTGGTCGTTTGCCGTCCGGTCACGGGGCGTCGCCATCAGATCCGCGTGCACCTGCTCGAGGCCGGCCTGCCCCTCGTCGGCGACAAGCTCTACGGGGCGCGCGACGCCAACCCGCTGCCCGCCGAGGCGCCGGGGCTCGTGCACCACGCGCTGCACGCGTCGCGGCTCGGCTTCCAGCACCCGGTGCTCTCCGGTGAGGTCGAGGTCGAAGCGCCGCCGCGCGACGAGCTCGCGGCCCTGATCGACTGGCTGCGAGATCGATCGGCCGAACGCCGGTGAACTGTGCGGCGTCCACGGGGTCTGGCGCGCGCGACTACCTCGCTGGCCGCGTCATCTCGGCGAAGAGAGCCTCACAGAGCTCCGGCACCACGTCGATGGCGCGGCCGGGCAGGAAGGTGTCGGTCCGCGCGAGGTTCTCGGGAGCCTCGAGGCTGTTGACCCACGTCTTCGCGCCGGCGGCGCGCACGGCCGCGAGGAAGCCCGCGGCGGGATAGACGTTGCCGCTGGTGCCGAGCGCGGCGAAGTGCGTACAGCGCGAGAGCGCGCGCTCGATCTCCCGCAGGCCGTACGGCGTCTCGCCGAACCAGACGATGTCGGGGCGCAGGCGCGGGTGCCCACAGCCTTCGCAGACGACGTGGACTTCGGCGTCGAGCGAATCGAGGTCGCGCACGCGTCGCGCGCAGATCTCGCAGCGCAGGAGCGCCAGCTCCCCGTGCATGTGCAGCGCCGTCGAGCCCGCGCGGTCGTGCAGGTCGTCGACGTTCTGGGTGACGAGCGAGAACCCGATCCCGGCGCCGGTTAGCCGGCGCTCGAGGCTGGCGAGCGCGTCGTGGGCGCCGTTCGGCTCCACGGCCTTCAGCGCTGCGCGGCGGAGCTGGTAGAAGCGCCAGACGCTGTCCGGGTCGGCTCGCCAGGCCTCTGGCGTCGCCACGTCCTCGACGCGGCGGCCCTCCCAATGGCCGCCGTCACCACGGAAGGTCGCGAGGCCCGAATCCGCCGAGATGCCGGCGCCGGTGAGAACGACGAGGGTGCGGGGCATGGGGTCAGGGTAGCGATCACGGGCCTGCGTTTGCTCACGCTCCGCGGAGCGGCTCCAATGAGCGCGGCTCCAACCCCGTCGATCATGCTCAAGACTTCACTCCTCGCAGCGCTCCCACTCCTCCTGCTCCTCCTCTGCGGGCTCTCCTCCTGCGGGTCGACCGGCGACGCTCCGCCCGCGCCGGACCCCGTCGACGAACGGCTGGCGGCCGTCGCGTGGTTCGCCGGGACCTGGCGCATGCCCCAGGAGGGCGGCTTCGTGGAGGAGACCTGGCTGCCTCCCAAGGGCACGTCGATGCTCGGCGTCGGCGCCACGGTGCGAAACGGCGAGACGGTCGCGTTCGAGTACCTGCGGATCGAGGCGCGCGCCGAGGGGCTCGTCTACATCGCGCAGCCGGGGGGGCGCTCGCCGGGGACCGAGTTCGCCGCGGAGCTGCTCTCGGAGGCCGAGGCGCGCTTCACGAATCCGCAGCACGACTTCCCGACCTGGATCACCTATCGCAAGACCGGTCCGGACACCTGCGTGGCGACGGTGGGGGACGAGGACGACCAGTTCGAGCTCGCCTATCGCCGCATGGGAGGGAGCCGGTGAGGCCCGCGAAGCTCTCGCCCGAGGCGCTGGCGGCGAGCCTCGCCGAGCTGGACGGCTGGGACCTGGCGGAAGGGAAGCTGCATCGGGAGCTGCGCTTCGAGTCCTTCGAGGCGGCCTTCCGCTTCATGACGGCCGTGGCGGCCGAAGCGGAGGCGCTGGACCACCATCCGGAGTGGTTCAACGTGTACAGCCGGGTCGAGATCTGGCTCGTCACGCACGATGCAGGAGGCCTGACGGAGCTCGACTTCGAGCTCGCCGGTCGAGTGGATCGGCTGGCCGGGGAGTGATCCGGGTCGGTAGGGGCTTGATGGAGTCCCAGGTATGGATTCATGAATTAGATTCAGGAATCGGGACTAGGACTTGCGCGACATGGGGGCGATCGAGGACTCTCGTGCCGCGGAAGGACTTCCTGCGGCGGTCTCGAGCTCTGCCTCGGACCGATGGAGCCCTTCAGCTCTCCCCCATCTACCACCCCTCTCTCGCTTCCAAAAGTACGCAATGGCCAGGTCCACGATCGAAAGTCAGATTCAAACTCGCGTCGAGGAGTTCGCCGCCGAGCTCAGCACGATGGTCCGACAGGCTGCCCTCGAAGCGGTCGAGGACGCCATCCGCGGTGAAGGCCTCGGGTTGTCCACTCGCAAGGCCGGCCGCCCCACGAAGGCGAAGGCCGCCGGTCGCAAGGCCGTCTCCCGCACGTCCACGGGGCGTCGCCGCCGTCGCACGGCGGAAGAGCTCGTCGAGATGCAATCGGACCTCGTCACCTACGTGACGAAGAACCCGGGCGAGCGTCTCGAGCAGATCGCCCTTGGCATGAACATCGACTCGCAGGACCTCAAGCGTCCGATCCAGATGTTGCTGGAGTCGAAGGACATCAGCAAGGAAGGCCAGCGCCGCGGCACGATGTACTTCCCCAAGGGCGCGGCGAGGCCGAAGGCTGCGAAGAAGGCGCGCAAGAAGGCCGCGCGTAAGTAACGCAGCGCCGGGGCGCCCTGCGCTCCAGCTCCGACGGACACGCGGCGAGTCGCTCCGGTGACTGGCCGCGTGTTCGTAGGTTTCGAGCTCGCCAGGGCCCGTCGTGGCGGTGAGGTCGTGGAGAGCGTCGGCGCTGCTAAGCTGGCGTACGCCCGCTGGACCCCTGCCCCGCCCGCCATGCTCGACCTGCGTCTCGTACTCGCCGGCCTCCTGCTCGCCGGACCTCTCCACGCGTTCGAAGACCTCGCGAAGGTCTACCCATCGACCGTGGAGGCCGCGCCGGCGATGGCGCCGAGGCCGTGGACCTCGCGGGCCGACGACGTCTGGGCGCTGAAGTCGTTCGAGTTCGACTTCCTGGGCAAGCTGAAGGTCGAGACGGGCAAGGCCGAGCTCGTGATCGGTCACGACTGCGGCAACGCGCTCTGGGCCGTGGTCTTGCCGAATGAGCCAGGGGGCGTTCGTTGCGAAGGCCCGGCGAGCGGCGAGGCGGTGCACAGCGTGTTTCTTCGATTCCATCCCTCTCGGGTGGGGGAGCTCTTCCCCAAGCGCACCGTGCGCGGTCACGGCTCGCCGCTCGCGGGACTCGACGGCCGTCGCATCTTCGGTCGGAAGATCGGTGGGTCGTGGCAGTCCGGCGGTCAACCGGTGGTGCCGTTCGAGCACTCGCTGGTGGTCGATCTCGAGACGGACGGCGGGCGACGCTTCTTCATGGCCGACGCGAAGCAGGAGACCGTGACGTACGAGCCGTACTTCGAGGGCCTCCCGCTGCCTCCCTCGACGCCGATCGAGCCAGCGCAGGCGGTCGCGGAGTTCGACGTGGTCTGGTCCGCGTTCGATGAGAACTACGCGGGGTTCGGTCTCCTGCCCGAGCTCGACTGGGCAGCGGCCGGCGAGCGCTGGCGCGCGCTCGCCGAGCAGGCGACAACGGCGCAGCGGCTCGGCGGAACGCTGGCCGGCTTGCTCGAGGAGCTCGGCGACCTGCACGCCTGGGTCGCGGTCGGTGAGGAGTTCCTGCCGATGGAGCGTCCGCTGCGCCCGATGAATGGGAGCTTCAAGGCCTGCAATCGCCTGGTGGGCGGTCTGAAGGACACGAAGAAGGACCTCGCCTGGGGACGCACGTCCGACGGAGTCGGCTACGTGAACGTCTACAGCCTGTCCAGCTCCGAGCTGCCCGCGACCTTCCACGCGGTGCTGGAGGAGCTCGGAACGACCTGGAGCCTCGTCGTCGACCTGCGCTTCAACGGGGGCGGCAACGAGCTGCTCGGTCGGGAGATCGCGGGGCGCTTCCTCGAGGAGGCGGCCGTCTACAGCAAGAACCGCTATCGCAACGGCGCGCAGCATGACGATCTCGGCCCTGCGCTCGATCGTGTCTGCGAGCCGCGCGGGCCTTGGCGCTACGAGGCGCCCCTCGTGGTCCTCTGGGGCCGGCGGACGATGAGCTCGGCCGAGTCGATGGCGTTGATGCTGGAGCAGGTCCCGGGCGCCGTCTCCATGGGCGACAACACGGCGGGCTCCAGCGGCAACCCGATGCAGCTGACGCTCGAAGGTGGCGTGCGCGTGAACCTGCCCCGCTGGCTCGACCTCGACCCTCAGGGGCGGCCGATCGAGCACGTCGGAGTTGCGCCGCAGGTCCGCATCGAGGCAGCGCCGACGGAGTTCACCGACGAGGCGGATCCGGTGCTCGCCGCTGCGCTCGAGCGCCTGCGCGCGATCCCCGAGGGCGAGCGTAGGGCCGGTCGCCGCGAGTGAGGCGGCGCGCTCGCGCTCAGCTGGGCTCTGGAGCGACGTTGACCATCCACGACGAGAAGCGCTCCAGGAACTCGACGAAGCCGGGCAGGTGCTCCGACGGGAAGGCGTAGCGCGTCTCCGCGTCCTCGAGGACCTTGCTGAAGCACGCGAGCCAAACCTCGCGCGCGTGCTCGTCGATCTCGAACGGGAGATGCCGCGCGCGCATGCGCGGCGGACCGAACGTCTGGCTGAAGAGCGGCGGCCCGCCGAGGAGCTGCACGAAGAACGCAGCCGACTTGCGCGACGCCGCCTGCATGTTCGGCGGGAAGAGGTGGCGCACGTCGCTCGCTTCGAGCTCGGCGTAGAGGTCCTCCAGCATCTGGAAGACGCCGTCCTCGCCGACCGCGGGCAGGATCTCCTCGGAGGGGCGAGGCCCCTGCGGCGGGCCGCCTGCGGGCGTGTGGACGGGGCGCGATCGTTCGGGCATGGGGCGGGGGGAGGAGAGTTGCAGTCCGTCGCGGGCGGCGGGCGAGTGCCTCGTCGGGATCTCATGACTTGCGTCTCCCGGCTGCAAGCCCGAGCCATGGAGTCCACCGAACTCCACGTTGGAGTCCTCCAGGAGCGGACATCGATCCTGCCGGTAGGCACGAAATTGAGGCCTCGCGGCTGCGCAGGTACCTCGATCCAGATCGGATCCTTCCCCGACCGAGGCTCCTCGCTGAGACTCATGGAGGCCGTCGCGCGCCTCCGGTCGCTCGGAGAGTCCTGCCTGGACTCCGCGCCTCGACGGCCCGTCACCCACTCCTCGAACATCGTCATGTCGCAGCGAGAGCTCCACGACCCCCAGGTCGCGCACACGACTTTCGGACGGAGCGCCGCCGAGCTGCGCTCCGTCGTGGAGGCTTCAAAGTGAAGCGCCTCGCGCTCGTCATCGTCGCGCTGACGCTGGCCGCTCTCGGCTGGCAGCTCTGGACGGCGGAGCCGCCCCCGATCGTGACGGAGGTGGAGCCGTTGCGCCCCGGCGGCGGCGCGCTCGAGTCGGAGCTCACTCAGGCGCCGGCTGGCGAGCCGCTGCAACCCAAGACGTCGGCGGCGCCCGAGCGCGCTTCGTTGCGCGGCGACTCGATGGACCCCGAGGTCTCGCGTGTCCTGCTCCGGCGCAGTTCGAGTTCGGGAGAGGAGCCGAGCAGCGACGCCTGGACCGGAGTGACCGTGATCGAAGGGAGGGTCACGGACGAGGAGGGCGCCCCCGTTTCCGGCGTCATCGTTCGCGCGAGCGAGCGGGTCGCGGCGGGCCAGAGCGCGGTCGGACAGGCGCGCACCGACGGGCTCGGCGCCTACGCGATCAACGCGCGAATCGGCAGCGCGAAGCGTCGCACCG
>CAYGST010000211.1:0-7890 GCA_964352415.1 uncultured Planctomycetaceae bacterium
ATCGAGTTCGAGGCGCAGCTCGTGCGTCTCGCCGGCGAGGACCTCGACCTGCACGCGGACGCCGTTCCGGCTGACGATCGCCCGCCGGGCCTTGGGTCTCGTGGATCCAGCGCACTAGTCCTTCTGCTTCTTGAGCCACAGCCTCACCGAGGTCGTCTCGCCGGGCGAGCAGGTGATGGGGGCTTCGGCCGTCGCGTCCTCGATGGAGGCCTCGACGACGAGCGCGCCGTGGGGCACGGCCTCGAAGGTGAAGGTGCCCTTCCCGTCACTGCGCGTCGTGGCGATCGCGCGTCCGTCGGCGAAGCGCAGGCGCACCGTGGCGCTCGTGGCCGTGCTGGAGGTGACTCGCGTGCGGCTCTCGCCCCGCAGCTGGACGTGACCCTCGATCCGCGCGGGCCGCTCGAGTTGGAAGTCCAGTCCGCCTCGCGCTTCGTGGGGGGCGAGCGTCGCGGCGAGGCCTTCCGGTGACGTGCTCGGCTCGTCCACGCCGAGGAGGCGCACCGTGTAGTCGCCCGGACGCAGGAAGCCGAACGTGTAGCTTCCGTCGGCGGCGGTCGTCGTCACGGCGCTCGTCCCACCGGTGAGCGCGAGGGCGACCGAGGCGAGCGGCGCGTCCTCGCGATTCGTCACGCGGCCGGAGATGGAGCCCTTCGCGAGGTCGACGTCGTGGCGCACCTCGATCGCGTCGGGCACCTCCAGCGGGACTCGGTGAGACTGCGCTCCGTCCGTCAGACGTAGCACGTAGGCACCCGGCACCTCGACCTCGACTTCGTAGCGCCCCACAGCATCGGTCGTCCCGCGCACCGTCCTGCTACCGCCAGCCAGCGTGACGTCGAGCCCCTCGCGAACGGCGCCGCCGCTGCGAACGACGCCGAACACGCGGATACCGCGCGCGGGCGCTTCGCCGAGGACGATCTGGGCGTGTTCGCCTTCGGCGAGCTGGAGCACCTCGGTCGCGGCGTCGCCGTCGCCGTCGTTGCGGGCGGCGGTGAGCTTCAACTCGTAGGTGCCGGGCCTGACGCCTTCGAAGGCGAAGCGCCCGTCGGCGTCCGTGTTCGTCGTCTCCGACGTGCGACCCGAGAGCACGACGAGGCGCCACGCGCGCTGGGCGTGACTCGCGTGCACGCGGCCGGTCACGCGCGCCGGGGCGCGCAGGCGGAGCTCGACCGGAGGGGTCGCGCCGCTCGGGTTCGTCTCGAGCTCGAGCGGCTCGCTCGCTGCGTGGCCCCGGTCCTGGGCGACGAGGCGATAGCGCGCGCCCCGCCGGACGGGGGAGATCTCGAAGCGGCCCTCCTCGTCGGTCGTCCCGCGCTTGTCGGGCGTCCCGTCGGAGAGTCCGGTCAGCTCGACGAGCGCGAACGGCGCGGGGTGGCCGAAGGGCGTGCGGACGATCCCCTCCAGCCGCGCGCGGAAGGGCAGCACCAGGCGGACCAGGCCCGCGTGGGGGAGCTGGATCTCCTGCTCCGCCTGGAAGGAGTCGATGCCGCCGCCCGCTCGGCGCCCGATGCCAATCTGCTCTTCCTTGCGAACGACGAGGCGCCACCGCCCCGCCTCGAGCCCCACGAACGTGAACTGCCCGTCCGGGCCCTGGAACCGACCCTGCACCCGATCAGCGGACACGATCTCGAAGCCATCGACGTGGACGCCCCCGCGCATCGAGTCGTTCAGGTACCGCGTCCTCTCGCGGAGGGGAGAGGCCGTGACCTGGAAGTCGTCCACGGGCCTGCCGTCGGGGCCGACGACGAGGCCGCTGAGCGTGATCGGGGCCTCGAGACGGAGTTCGATCTCCTCGGAAGGGTCCTCGACGATCAACTCGGCTGTGCGCCGGCCCGACACGATGCCGGTCGTGACCGACGACTCCTGGGAGACGTGGGGCTCGGTGGCGCTCACCGTGAGCGCGTGGGGCTCGAGGCCGCCGACTTCGAAGCGGCCCTCGTCGTCGGTCCGCGTGGAGGAGCGTGTCACGGGTGACGGCGCGGGGCGGCCCGAGAGGCCGTCCGCTGCGGAGCTCCGCCCGGGAGCGGCTTCGAAGCTGATCGCAGTTCGGAGTCCTCTCCCCGACTCGCCGAGCTCGGCTCGCCGCAGTGCCTCCGCGGTGATCTGGGTCACGACGACGTCGGCGTTCGCCACCGGCTCGCCGTCCTCGTCGAGCATGCGCCCGCGGAGCACGATTCCGCCCGCGGCATCGCCGTTCGTGACGCGCCCCGCCGTGTCCGCGGCCGGCAGCTGCGGCGCCGCGAGCGGCGCGTCCTCCCCCGTGCTCGCGTCGGCGATCACGTCGCCGGTGCGTTCCGCCGTCGCCTCCGCGCCCGCGGGGGACGGCTCCTCTCGCAGCGCGAGCACGAGCAGGAGGCCGCCGATGAGGACGAGCAGCGCGAGCAGCAGGCGGCCGATGGGATTCATGGGCGAGGGTGGTGTGGGTGTGGGAGGCGTGCCGCGAGCGGGGAGAATCTGGCTTCGAGGCGCCCTACGGCGAGCGGCGCGCCCGCGTGAGTCAACGATCGAGTTCGAGGCGCAGCTCGTGCGTCTCGCCGGCGAGGACCTCGACCTGCACGCGGACGCCGTTCCGGCTGACGATCGCCCGCCGGGCCTTGGGTCTCGTGGATCCAGCGCACTAGTCCTTCTGCTTCTTGAGCCACAGCCTCACCGAGGTCGTCTCGCCGGGCGAGCAGGTGATGGGGGCTTCGGCCGTCGCGTCCTCGATGGAGGCCTCGACGACGAGCGCGCCGTGGGGCACGGCCTCGAAGGTGAAGGTGCCCTTCCCGTCACTGCGCGTCGTGGCGATCGCGCGTCCGTCGGCGAAGCGCAGGCGCACCGTGGCGCTCGTGGCCGTGCTGGAGGTGACTCGCGTGCGGCTCTCGCCCCGCAGCTGGACGTGACCCTCGATCCGCGCGGGCCGCTCGAGTTGGAAGTCCAGTCCGCCTCGCGCTTCGTGGGGGGCGAGCGTCGCGGCGAGGCCTTCCGGTGACGTGCTCGGCTCGTCCACGCCGAGGAGGCGCACCGTGTAGTCGCCCGGACGCAGGAAGCCGAACGTGTAGCTTCCGTCGGCGGCGGTCGTCGTCACGGCGCTCGTCCCACCGGTGAGCGCGAGGGCGACCGAGGCGAGCGGCGCGTCCTCGCGATTCGTCACGCGGCCGGAGATGGAGCCCTTCGCGAGGTCGACGTCGTGGCGCACCTCGATCGCGTCGGGCACCTCCAGCGGGACTCGGTGAGACTGCGCTCCGTCCGTCAGACGTAGCACGTAGGCACCCGGCACCTCGACCTCGACTTCGTAGCGCCCCACAGCATCGGTCGTCCCGCGCACCGTCCTGCTACCGCCAGCCAGCGTGACGTCGAGCCCCTCGCGAACGGCGCCGCCGCTGCGAACGACGCCGAACACGCGGATACCGCGCGCGGGCGCTTCGCCGAGGACGATCTGGGCGTGTTCGCCTTCGGCGAGCTGGAGCACCTCGGTCGCGGCGTCGCCGTCCCCGTCGTTGCGGGCGGCGGCAAGGTCCAGGAGGTACTCGCCGGGGTTCACGCTCTCGAAGCCGAAGCGTCCATCGGCGTCGGCCGTCGTCCTGGCGGACTCGGGGCCACGCAGCTGGACGAAGCGGCCCGCCCATTGCGCGTGCGCGGCGTGCACGCGACCGGAGACGCGCGCGAACGACCGCAGGCGAAGGTCGATCCGATGCGAGGCACCTGTCAGGCCCATTTCGAAGTCCGTCAACACGCTCGTCGCATGTTCCCGATGCTTGGCGATGATCCGGTAGCGTTGACCGCGCAGGAGGTCCGGGATCTCGAAGCGGCCGTCCGCGTCGGTCTTCGCGTACTTGTCCGGTGCGTCATTGTCGAGGCTGGTCAGTTCCAGGAGCGCGAACGGCGCGGGCTCGCCCATCGCGTTCCGAACCTCGCCCTCGAGCAGGCCCTTGATGGGCAGCACGAAGCGCAGGACTCCAAAGTGGGGGACGTCCGCGAGGCGAGAGGCGTGAGCCGTACTGCCACGCTTGCCTGCCCGCGCGGAGGCTGCCTGGTCGCCGCTTCCATCCGCGTCACTGAAGTGGATGACGGTCACCCACCAGCCGCCGGGAGACAGTCCAGTGAAGGTGAAGCGGCCGTCCGCGCTCTCGAACCGGCCATGGACCTCGCAATCGCCGGCGTCGACGTCCAAGCGGCCCCAGTCCCTGGGGTGGGGTCTGCTGCGCGCCAGCGCTTCGAGCGGAGTCTCATCGACGAGTCTCCGCAGAGCTTTCACCCGGAAGGGTGACACGGGCCTTCCTGCCGGTCCGACGACCAGGCCGGTCAGCGACTCTCCACGCGGCAAGCGCAGCTCGATCTCCGCGTCGGGGTTGTCGCGGCTCATCGAGACGGAGCGGCGAGCGTTCACGACGCCGGGCACCTGGGTGGCTTCGGGGGAGCGCGGCTGCTCCGTCGCACGAACCGCGAGCGCGTGCGGTTCGAGGTTCGGCACCTCGAAGCGGCCCTCCGCGTCGGTTCGCGTCTCGGTTCGGACTGGCTTGGGCGGAGCAGCCTGGGCGGCCAGGTCGTCCAGCGAGATCCCGCCTCTGCTGCTGAGGTCGAACGTGTGGACGGGCTGTTCGCCCGTCGCGTTCGGAGCATGTTGCGTCACGACGACCGTGGCCCGGGCGACGGGCTCTCCGTGCTCGTCGAGCAACCGTCCGCGTAGCACGGCCTCCCCGTGCGTGCCTCCCCCCGCGGTGCGCGTCGTCGCGGCGGATCCCGGCAGCCGAGGTGCCGCGAGCTGCGCCTCGGGGGTCGTGTTCGCCGCGCCAGGTCCGACTGGCTGGGCTTCGGAAAGCGCCTCGGAGCCTCTCGCTCGTTCGCTCACCACTTCGGGCCCGTCCTGCAGGGCCAGCACGAGCACGACGCAGCCGAGCACGGCGAAGAGTGCGAGGAGCAGGTGGCTGCGGCGGGTCATGGGTGAGCGGTCGTCAGAAGGGGAGGCTGGGGCGGATGGCTCGACGGCTTCGGCGCGCCCGCGTGAGTCAACGATCGAGTTCGAGGCGCAGCTCGTGCGTCTCGCCGGCGAGGACCTCGACCTGCACGTGGCCGAGCTCGCGCACGGCATCGCCGGGTCCGCGCTCGATCGCGGCGATGCGCCACGTGCCCGGGCGCAGGCCGCGGACGAGGAAGTGGCCGTCGGCCCCGGTCGAGTGCCTCCCGAAGGCGCGCAGCGTGGCGCCCTCCGCGTTCGTGGCGCGCAGCTCGTGGAACTCTGCCGGGGCGCCGCGCGCGTCCACGGCGACGCCGCGCACGTCCGCGCCGGGCTCCAGCACGAACCGAAGCCGGGTCCTCTGCCCCCGGGTGGTCAGCGCGACCTGCGCGCGCAGGAGCACCGCGGCGTCGCTCCACTCACCGAACTCGGAGGACCCGGCCGCGTCGTTCGCGCGCAGGTCGTACGTCCCCAGCGGCAGCTCCCCGAAGCGGTACTGGCCTTCGGCGTTCGTCCTCACCGCTCGCGCGAAGCCGTTCGGCTGCGTCAGGGTGAGTTGGGCGTTGGCCGACTGGGACTCGTTCGAGCGGGCCTCGTTCGAGCGGGCCGTGACCCAGACGCCCTCCGCCGGAGCGCCGTCCTGGTCGACCACGAGCCCGACGAGGGTCGCGCTCTCGAGCGCGACGTCGTGCGCACTCGTGCCGTCCGCTGCAACAGACGCAACGTGGACCACCTCGCGCGTCGCGTGCGGCTCCTGCTCGCGGAGCAGGCTCACCGAGTGCGGACCCGGTCCGTCCACGACGAGCGCGTACTGGCCCTCCGCGTCGGTGAACGCACGGGCGACGCGCTGCTCGTCCTCCGCCCGGACCTCGATGCCCTGGGCCGGCGCGCCGTTCCACGTCACGAGTCCGAACAGCCGCCGCGGGTCGCGCGGCGGGACTCCCAGGACGAGGGTCCGGCGTTCGTCCGCGGCGAGCGTGATGTCGTGGTGCTCGGAGCGCCCGAGGGCGTCGACGTCCCCCAAGAGCGCCGGCCAGCCCACCGTGTAGTCGGCGGCCGGGATGGCCTCCAGCGTGAGGACGCCGGTCGCGTCGAAGCGCTGGCGCTCGACGTCCCACGGAGCGGGTCCGCCGACGCTCACCTCACGCCCTGCGAACGGCGCGAGCGACTCGTCCAGCTCCAGCACCAGCGTCGCACGTCCCCGCAGCTCGAGCCGGATCGGCGCGCCGGCGCGGATCGTGTGCGCCGAGATCTCGCGCCGCGCGCTCGGAGCGAGGTCCGCGTGCGTCGCTCCGACCCGCAGGCGGCCGGTGCGTACGTTCTCGAGCGTGAAGCTCCCGTCGGCCGCGGTCTGGACGTCGTGCGCGACGTCGGACTCGAAGTAGCGCCCGTGCGAGGACTCCATCTCGACGGCCTCGACGAGCGCGCCAGCCACGGGCCGGCCCTCGGGATCGACGACCTCACCGCGCAGGGTGGTGTGCAGGGGCAGGACGAGGTCGACGCGGGTCGTCCCCGGCACGTCGATCTCGACCTCGGCCTGCAGGTCGTCGCCGAAGGGTCCGGCGACGAGGCGCCAGCGGCCGGGGAGCAGCTCGACCTCGAACGCGTCGGCCTCGATGGCGCCGAGGTACGTCTCGCGAATCCATTCGGCGCCGAGGAAGTCGTCGTCCGCGCCGAGCTCCGGGAGGAAGCCTGGGACGTCGATGGGGTGCGCCCGCACGGTGACGGCGCGCAGACGCTGGCCGCGGTCGTCGAGCACGCGACCACGCAGACCCGTGGTCGTGGCGAGGGTCAGTTCCAGCGGATCGCCGCCAGCCTCGAACCCGCTTCGGCCCGCGACAAGGCTTCCCGACGACGGCTCGCTCCGCGGGCGACCGTCGGCGCGGTCCTCGTCCCCGAGGCCGACGGACCCGGCGCCGGCACGGGCCCGCAGGTCGACGGGCCTGGCGCTGAGGCCCTGCACGCGGAAGGCGCCGTTCTCGTCGGTCCGCGTGTCGAAGTGGCGGTCCGCGATCACGAAGCGGTGGGCGGGGTCCTTCTGCACCGCGTAGACGTCGGCGTCCGCGGCGTGCTGGCCGTTCGGCCAGCGCACGACGCCCTGGACCGAGCGGCCCTCGTCCATCACGAGCTCGAGGTCGAGCCGCTGGTCGCCGTCGCGGAGCTCGCCGAGGTCCTGATCGAGGCGCGCGAGATCGGGCAGCTCGAGCGTGGCGAGGTAGACCCCGGGCGGCAGCCCCCGGACGTCGAAGCGCCCGGCGCCGTCGAGGGGGACCCAGACGTCGTCGCGGAACGTCGAGTCCAGGTCCGTGCGGTCGATCGCGAGCTCGAGCTCGCGGCCCTCGAGCGTGTGTCCGTCGGGGAGCCGCAGGCGACCCGCGAGGTGCACGCCGGCGCGCACGGGGATGCGCGCGAAGGGCTCACCGCCGGCGGGCACCGGGACGATGGTGCGCGGCGGTACGTGCAGCCCCGGGACATCGGCGTGGAGCGTGTAGGCGTCCCTCTTCGGCAGCGGGGGGAACACGAAGCGACCGTCCAGCTCCGGCACGACGTGCAGGGCAGCGTCTCCACGTTCGAGGCCCATGACTCTCACCCGGCTGTCGTCGCGCTGCGCTTCGCTCCACGTGACGCCATCGTCCAGCTCGAGGCGTCCGTGCAGGACGACGCCGATCTCGGGCCGCAGCACCAGGGGCTCCAGCGGGCCGTCGTTCATGCGCAGGGTGCGCTTCGGCATGTACAGCGAGCCGCCAAGGATCCCGACCGACGCGAGCCTCGTACGATCGACGACGGAGACCCGGAAGCGGCCGTCCGGTCCCACGCGCACGCGGCGCTCTGCACTGCTGCTGTCGCCGATGACGCGGCTGCGTCCGCGCGCGACGACCTCGATCACGGCGTCCGGTGACAGGCCCTCCGGCAGCACGACGCGGCCTTCGATCCACAACTCGTCGTCAGGTGACGGG
>CAYGST010000212.1:0-7873 GCA_964352415.1 uncultured Planctomycetaceae bacterium
CTTGCGAACGGCGCCGCGGCTCAGGCGAGGTCCTTGCGGACGCGGCGCAGGAGGTCGCGGGTCAGCAGGATGCCCTCGTCCTCGGTGTGTCCGCCGCCCTCGTACTCGATGCCGACGTGGCCGCGGTAGCCCGCGTCCTTGACGATCTTCAGCATCCGCGCGAAGTCGGTCTTGGTCTCCTCGCCGCCCTCGCCGAACGCGTGGCTCTTCGCGCTGACGGCCTTCGCGTAGGGCATCAGCTCCTTCACGCCCTGGTAGCGGTCGTACCAGACGTCCTTGCCATCGGCGTCCTTGCCCGTGCGGAAGTTGCCGAAGTCGGGCAGCGTGCCGACGCGGTCGTGGTCCGCCGCGCGCATCACGCCGGCCAGCCACTCGCCGTTCGACGACCAGCCACCGTGATTCTCGACGATCACGTTCATGCCGTAGGGCGAGCCGAACTCCGCCAGGCGCACGAGCGAGTCCGCAGCGCGCTTCTGCATCTCGGCGGGGTCGCCGGAGCCCGCCGCGTTGACGCGGATCGAGTGGCAGCCGAGGTGCGCGGCGGCGACGATCCACTTGTAGTGCTTCTGGACCGCGTCCTCGCGCGCAGCGGCGTCCTCGGCGGCGAGGGAGCCCTGGCCGTCGATCATGATCAGCAGCATCTCGACGCCAGCGTCGGCCGCGCGCTGGTTCATCTCGGCGAGGTAGGCCCAGTCACCGACGCGGTCGAAGAAGAACTGATTGACGAACTCGACGGCCTCGATGTCGTACTTGTCGCGGACGCTCGAGATCCACTCGAGGTTCGACGCGCCGTCGCGGCCGAGCGTGCGATGGTTCGACCACTGCGCGAGGGAGATCCGGAACCAGGGGCTCTTGGGGAGGCCCTTCGCCGCGGGGCTCTGCGCGTCGTCGATCGAGCGTGCGGCGGTCGGATCGGACTGGCAGGCGCCCAGCGAGAGGGCGCCGAGTCCGGCGGAGGCGAGGAGGAGGTCGCGGCGGGTCGGTTGCATCGGCGGCGGTTCGGCTGGGGGTCGAGGCGAGCCCTCAGTATCGCAAAGATCGCCGCGCACGGATACTGCGGCGAAGCGCTCCTCGCATGGAGCGCTGCGCGGTGCGTCGCTCGCGATGGTGTCGCAGACGCGCGCGCTCCGGAGTCAGGGGCGACGCGGCGCGCGTGCCGCGAGGCTCGCGCCGCACCCGCGCCCGCGTTCAGCCCTCAGGGCTTCGAGGACAGCGTGCGCAGCGCGTCGTCGAACAGCGCGAAGTACAGCCCGCTCGGCCCGCCGCCGTTCTGCACGCCGATCACGACCTCGTTCCAGCCGCTCTGCAGGTCCAGAACTCCGACGTGCTGCAGCGGCGTCGCAGCGTGCTGCCCCTTGTCCGTGTGAACCTCGGTTCCGTTCACCCAGACGCGTGAGCCGTCGTCGCTGCCGGCCGCGTACGCGTAGGGGCCGGCCTGCGGCGCCTCGATCCACGTGCGCGCGAAGGCGATGGCGGCGCTCGCCTGCTCCGGATCGAGCGCGGCGAGGTCGACGTAGCCGTCCTCGCGCACGTCGGGCGCGCGCCACTGCACATCGCCGCCCTTGCCGGGCAGGCTCGCGTCCGCTGCGGCCGCGCGCTGCGCCATCCACTCGTCCGCGAACAGCGCGTTCGCCTCGGGGCTCGGGAAGAATCCGAGCACGCGCCACTCGCGCACCGGCGTCGACGGAGCGAGGGCGGCCAGCTCGTTGACGTACGGCGTGAGGCGCGCGGCGCCGAAGCGCTCGAACAGCTCCACCAGCCGCCGGGACCAGGCCTTGTCACCGCAGGCGCGCACGGCGCGCAGCGCCGTCAACGCCAGGAACGGATCCGCCGCGGTCTCGAAGGTCGTCAGGACCTGCGGCATGAGGGCCTTGGAGCCCAGCTGCTCGGACGCGCGCAGGGCGGCCAGGCGCACGCGGCGTTCGCGCGAGGCGAAGCCGCTGCGCAGGAGGTTCTCGACGTCCGGGGCCTGGCGCTCGACCGCCGCCAGCAGGACGAGCGCGGCCTCTTGGGGCCAGAGTCCGTAGATGTCGGAGCGCGTTCCGCACTCGGCCAGCGCCCACGACCACAGCGAGCGGTGCTGCGAGTCCATGTCCGTGTCGACCCAGACGGGATTCGTGATCGCGAGCGGAAGGATCGGCCGGCGTCCGCCGGTGACGATCGGGTCCAGCGGCTGATCGCCCTCGACGATGACGTGCACCCACGAGTCGTGACCGAGGATCAGGACCTGCTTCACCTCGCGCCAGGACACGCGGCCGGTCTCGTCGACCAGAGGCTCGAGCAGGACCTCGTGACGCACGTCGCCGTCGACCACGATCTTGACGCGGTCGACGAAGATCCAGCTCGGCGTGCGAACGCGGACCTGCACCATCACGCGGCCGGTGTCGGTGCCCGTGACGCCGCTCGTCGTCGTATCGCCAACGCTGAACTGGACGAAGGGCCCGTTGGTCGTGAAGACCTGCCCGCGGCGCAGGGAGTCGGCGATCTCCACCGGATCGATCGGTTCGGTGCTGCGCGCCTCGGACAGGACGTAGTTGCGCGGGTAGCCCGCGAAGTTGTGGTGGACCGTGTGGCTATCGGAGTTGCCGACGATGAACGGCTTCTGACCACGGTTCAGCAGGTTGTACCAGTCCTGCAGAACGGAGTGCACGCTCGAGCCCGTCTCCAGCTCCGTGATGTCGGCGTCGTGAAAGCCCCAACCCTCGTTCTCGTTGAGCAGCTCGATGGTGTCGAAGTCGCTCGAGTAGGCGGGGTTCGTGCTCTCCCCGGTGATCGGGTCGAGCCCGGTCTGCGTGAAGTAGTCGATGCCCTCCCAGCGCGGGTGGTTGAGCTGAATCACCGGGGTCACGCCGAACGGGCTCGTCTCGGCCCGCAGCAGCTGGAACAGCTCGTTGGCGTCCGTCGCGGAGGCGCCGACGGGCGCGCGCTCGGGGTCGAGCGGGAACACGTTGAAGTGCCCGATCGGCGTCGAGACCTCGTTGCCGACCACTCCGGTGATGTGCTCCCAGCCCTGGAGCTCGTCGATCGTCGGTCCGTAGTCCGTGTTGTGGTTGTGGTCCGTCGCGACGGCGAACTCCACGCCCTCGCCGATCAGGCTGATGATGCGCTCCTGCATGTTCGAGTCGCCGTGGCCCGAGTGCGTCAGCGTGTGCAGGTGGAAGTCGCCGCTGATGAAGCCCCGCGTGCCGACCTCCTGGACCAGCTCGGCGGGCCACGTCGTGGTCTCGCCCGCCACGATCTCGATCGTCGACTTCGCCGCGCTCCACTCGATCCCGCGCGTGGCCCAGACCTCGTAGGTCCCGGCCGGAACGGTGATGCGATCCGCGCCGCTCAGGCAGTAGACGACGTTCTTGCGCACCGCGAGATTGGTCGGGCGCGCCTCGACGCCGGGGAACAGGTCGGGGTTCGACTCGCCGGCGCGCGTGAAGGTCAGGCGGCCGGGGATGCGGTTGCCGACGCGGTCGTGGATCTCGAAGGCGAGGACTCCGTGCGGGAGGTCGCTGTTCGCGGTTTGCGCGGGGACGTCGGGGTCCAGTCGCGGATCGGTCGCGTCCTGCTGCGCCTCGATCTCGTGGGAGTGCTCGTGAGCGACCCCGGCGGAGTCGTCGGTGTCGTGGGGGACGGCGAGAGCGAGCAGCAGCAGGGCGGGGATCATGGCGCGGGGCGTTGGGGTCCGAAGCGGGCGCGATAGGATACGTTGTCGCGCCGAACCGGCTGCCCCCTCCGCGTCCCTAGCCCCCGAACTTCGCGTGAAGCATCGCCTCGGAGTCTGCTCCTGGTCCCTCCAGGCCGAACGCCTGCCCGACCTCTGTGCCCTCGTGCGTGAGGTCGGTGTCCCCGACGTCCAGCTCGGGCTCGACCCCGTCGCCAAGGGCGCCTGGTCCGTCGCCGACGTGCGGGCCGCCTTCGACGACGCGGGCCTCTCGATCCGCTCCGGCATGATGGGCACGGTCGGCGAGGACTACACGACGCTCGAGACCATCCGCGAGACGGGCGGCGTGCGCCCGACCCAGCACTGGAAGGAGAACCTCGCGCACGCGAAGGCGTGCGCGGACGCGGCGGCCGAGCTGGGCCTCGGCCTCGTCAGCTTCCACGCGGGCTTCCTCCCGCACGAGGCGGGCGACCCGGAGCGCATCGCGCTCGTCGAGCGGCTCCAGCGCATCGCGGACACCTTCGAGCTGCGCGGCGTGCGCGTCGCGCTCGAAACGGGCCAGGAGACCGCCGACACGCTGCTCGGCGTCCTCGACGAGGTCGGCCGCGCCAGCGTCGGCGTGAACTTCGACCCGGCCAACATGCTGCTCTACGCCATGGGCGATCCGGTCGAAGCGCTGCGCACGCTCAGCGCCCACGTCTTCCAGGTGCACGTCAAGGACGCGACCCGCACGAAGACGCCGGGCACCTGGGGTGAGGAGGTCACGGTCGGTACCGGTGAGGTCGACTGGAAGGCCTTCTTCACGGCGCTGGACGAAGCAGGGCTCGACTGCGACCTGATGATCGAGCGCGAGGCGGGCGACCAGCGCGTCGCCGACATGCGCGCGGCGCGCGCGCTGCTCGAGGGCCTGGACATCGTGGAGGTGACGCCGTGAGCGCTGACACGAACGGCGTCGGCGTCGGCATCCTCGGCCTGGGCTTCATGGGCCGCACGCACATCGGCGCCTACGCAGAGGCGGCCAAGCGCGGTCATGCGAACCGCCTCGTCGCGGTCTGCGACGCGAGCCCTGAGCGGCGCGCGGGCAAGGCCGGCGGCGCCGGCAACCTCGAGGCGGAGGAGACGGAGGAGCTGATGTTCGACCCGTCGACGCTCTCCGCCTACGACGACCCCGCGGCGCTGTTCGCCGACCCGAACGTCGAGCTCGTCTCGATCTGCACGCCGACGGACACGCACGTGGACCTCGCGCTCGCCGCGCTCGCGGCGGGCAAGCACGTGCTCGTCGAGAAGCCGGTCGCGCTGACCTCGGACGAGGTCGCGCGCCTCGCCGCGGCCGCCGCCGAGTCGGACCGCCTCTGCATGCCGGCGCACTGCATGCGCTTCTGGCCGGGCTGGGACTGGCTGAAGAAGGCGATCGACGCGGGCACCTACGGCGCCGTGCGCTCGGCGGTCTTCCGCCGCCTGGCCTCGCCGCCGTCCTGGTCGCCGGACTTCTACAAGAACACGGCGCGCACGGGCGGCGCGCTCGTCGACCTGCACATCCACGACGCCGACTTCGTCCTGTGGTGCTTCGGCGAGCCGGACGCGGTGCACTCGACGGGCACCGTCGACCACGTGACGAGCCTCTACCGCTACGCGAACGGCCCGGCGCACGTCGTGGCCGAGGGCGGCTGGGACCACACGCCGGGCTTCGACTTCCAGATGCGCTACGTCGTCGTCTTCGACGAGGCGACGGTCGAGTTCGACCTCACGCGCACCTCACCGCTCCTGCTCTCGTGCGGCGGCGCGTCGGCCCCGGTCGAGATCCCCGACGGCGACGGCTACGCGGGCGAGGTCGCCCACCTGCTCGACGCGATCACGACGGGGTCGCGCGAGCTGCGCGTGGACATGGCGTCGGCGCTGACGCTGGCGAAGCTGCTCGAGCGGGAGCGGGACTCGCTCTAGCCGAGATCGCTGACGCTCCAGTACGCCGCCGCGCCATCGTGCAGGTGACGCTGCATGCGCAGGATCCAGACGACGACGTAGAGCGAGCCGCCGAAGAAGCCGCACACGGCGACGCCCCAGCCACCCGCGACGGTGAAGCCGACGAGCAGGCTGGCGCTCGTGAAGAAGAGCGCGCGCTTCGTGCGGCGCTCGCCCGCCGAGAGCCGCGCGGCGCGGCGCAGGAGGCGCCAGCGCTCGCCGGCGGGCAGGCCGCGCAGCGGATGAGCCTCGAGCTCTTCGGGGGTGGGGCGGTGGGTCATCGGAGGGGACGGCGGTCCGAACGGGATGCCTTCCGGCGAGGCCGGGTGAACGCGACCGGTTGGGCAGTGCGCTCAAGCGTAGAGCACTCCGGCGCGCGCAGCTCGCGGAACTCTGGGTCTGCAAGTTGGCGATGTACGCGCCCAGCGCAGGATTCGATGCGATCGGCTCAGGCGATGTCTCGGGCGACGCCGACAGAGCCGGAGGTGCGAGCCTCCGGCTCCTGTCGTACTCTCGTCTGCGCATGAAGCTCCACGTCGCGATCCCTGTCGTCACTCTCCTCGTCGCCGCCCCCGCCATCGCCCAGAACGGCGACCGCCCTGGGGAGGTGCAGGCGCCGCTGCCCGAGGACCTCGTGATCCCGCCGGCGCCCGTGCTCTCGGTCGAGGAGGCGCTCGCGAGCTTCCGCTTGCCGCCCGGCTTCCGCATCGAGTGCGTGGCCAGCGAGCCGCTCGTCGAGGACCCGGTCTGCATCGCCTTCGACGGTGATGGCAAGATGTGGGTCGTCGAGATGCGCGGCTACATGCCGAACATCGACGGCACCGGGGAGGAGGTCCCGAACGGCTTCGTCGCCGTGCTCGAGGACACCGACGGCGACGGCGTCTTCGACGCGCGCACGAACTTCCTGGAGGAGCTCGTGCTGCCGCGCGCCGTGCTGCCGTACCGCGACGGCGCGCTCGTCATCGCGCCGCCGGAGCTCGCCTTCTACCGCGACACCGACGGCGACGGTGTCGCCGACGCGAAGGAGGTGCTGGTCAAGAACCTCGGCGGCATCGCCAGCCCCGAGCACGCGATCAACTCGCCGCGCTGGAGCCTGGACAACTGGATCCAGCTCTCGAATCACCGCGTGCGGCTGCGCGAGACGGACGAGGGCTGGGTCACGCAGCGCACGAGCGGCGGCGGCCAGTGGGGGCTCGCCTTCGACGAGGAGGGCCGCGCTTTCTTCAACACGAACAGCGACCCGCTGCGCGGCGACCTGTACTCGTCGCACTACGCGGTGCGCAACCCGAACTACGGCACGGCCGGGGGCGTGAACGCGCGCTTCGCCAGCGACATGCAGGTCTGGCCGTCGCGCATCACGCCCGGCGTCAACCGCGGCTACCGGCCCGAGACCCTGCGTGACGACTTCACGCTCGCGCGCTTCACCGGCGCCTGCGGGCCGGTCGTCTACCTCGGCGCGGGCTTTCCCGACGAGTTCCACGGGAACGCGTTCGTCGCCGAGCCCTGCGGCAACCTGGTCAAGCGCTTCACGCTGCACGACAAGGACGGCTTCGGCCTCGAGGCGCGCAACGCCTACGCGGGCGACGAGTTCCTGACCTCGACCGACGAGCGCTTCCGACCCGTCGACCTCTACGACGGCCCGGACGGATCCCTGTACGTCGTCGACCTCTACCGCGGCTTCCTCCAGCACCGCCTGTTCGTCACGAGCTGGCTGCGCAAGCAGGTCGAGGACCGCGGCCTCGTCGCGCCGCTCGGCCTCGGCCGGATCTACCGTGTCGTGCACGAGGACCAGGAGCCCACGCGCGCACCTGCAATGAGCGAGGCGAGCTGGACCGACCTGGTCGGTGGCCTCGAGCACCCGAACGGCTGGTGGCGCAGCACCGCCCAGCGGATGATCGTCGAGGAGGGCCGCGGAGACGCGGACGCGGTCGAGCTCTGCCGGGAGCTGGTCACGAAGAGCGAGGTGCCGCTCGGTCGCCTGCACGCGCTGCACACGCTCACGGGCATCGACGGCCTGGATGCCGAGACGCTCACGCGCGGCCTCGCGGACGAGGACCCGCGCGTCGTGCGCGCCGCGCTGCGCGCGGGCGAGACGGTGCTGGCGCTCGGCGGCGACGACGGGCTGGTCGCGCGCTACGCCGAGCTCGCGCGCGACATCCGCAGCCGGCGTTTTTCAATCAGGTTCCGATGCGCCGGTTCCGATGCGCCGTCGTCGCTAGCGGGCTCCGCTCACGAACTGGATCGCGCGGACCTCGATCTCCG
>CAYGST010000213.1:0-7861 GCA_964352415.1 uncultured Planctomycetaceae bacterium
GAGAGCCTGGCAAGCCACGAGTGCTACGGGAGGCCGGGCCTCCATACCGTCTGAAAGAGCTCCTGCTTCGAGCCTCCGAGCTATCGCCGACCCGCTGGCGCAGCTTCCTCGAGGGCGAGATCGGCGGCGCCGATCCGCTGGTCGACGAGGTTCTCTCACTGCTTGGCGCGAACAGCGAGAGCGACGTGAATTTCCTGCGGCCGATCCCCCTGAGTCAGCCCGGGGACGAGGAGACGGACGTGCACAGCATCGGCCCGTACACGATCGACTCGCTCCTCGGCCGGGGCGGCATGTCGATCGTCTACCGCGCACGCCAGAGAGAGCCTCTCGAGCGCGATGTCGCGATCAAGATGCTGCGTGACGAGGCATCTACGCCGGAGCTGATCGAGCGCTTCGAGGTCGAGCGCCGGGCTCTCTCGCGCCTGCAGCACCCGAACATCGCCAGCGTCTTCGACGCCGGCACGGACCGGCTCGGCGTCCCCTACCTCGCGATGGAGCTGATCGACGGGCCGCCCCTGACCGAGCACTGCGAGCAGCTCCAGCTCGACCTCGGCGCTCGCCTCGAGCTGTTCCTCGAGGTTTGCTCGGCTGCCCAGTACGCCCACGACCGCGGTTTCCTCCACCGCGACCTGAAGCCCTCGAACATCCTGGTCGCCACACGGGGCAACCAGGCCGCGCCGAAGGTGATCGACTTCGGCGTAGCCCGGATGCTCGACGAGGAGCGCGACGGGACCCGCCTCACAGGACCGCGGCAGGTGGTCGGCACGCTCAGCTACATGAGCCCGGAGCAGATGCTGCCGGGCAATCGCGACATCGACGTTCGTGCGGACGTGTACTCGCTCGGGGTGGTGCTGTACGAGCTGATCGCCGGGCGACTGCCCTTCGACGCGGAGACGTACGAGCTCGCCCTGCTGGAGGACGTGCGCAGCGAGGTCGTCAACAACACCCCCCCACCGCCAAGCACGGCGCGCCGCCTGGAGAGCGGCGGCATCGCCCACCCGCTCGACCTCGACTGCGTCGCGCTCAAGTCGATCCACGCCGATCGGGGCCAGCGCTACGCCAGCGTCGGCGAGCTCGCCGCCGACGTCCGTCGCGCGCTCAACGGCTCGAACATCTCCGCACGTCCGCCGAGCCGTGGCTACGTCCTGCGCCGCTACGCTGCACGGCACCGCGTCGCGATCGGCTTCCTGCTCGTGACCACGCTGACGCTCGGCCTCGGCGTGACCGGCACCATCCTCGGCTTCGTTCGCGAGCACCAGCGCGTGCAGGAGCTGGAGGCCGTCGACAAGGAGCTGAAGGCCTCCGTGTTGCAGCTCACGACCACGGTCCAGGAGCGCGAGGCGGCTCTGGCCGCCCGCGAAAGGGCGCTCTCCGACGCGGAGGTCGCCTCGACCTTCTTGCGGCGGGTCGCGCTGAAGCTGGAGCCCAGCAAGATGGGCCCGCAGGCCCGGCTCCAGGACGCACTCCTCGCGACCTACGAGGAGCTCCGCGACGCGCCCGTCTCCGACGAGGCGAAGGGCCGCCTGTCCGCCGCGCTCGGCGAGTCCTTCCACCGCATCGGGGACGACGAGGTCGCGCTGCCGATCCTCGAGCTCGCCCGCGAGCAGCTCGCCGAACCGAAGCTCCTGCGCGAGCGTCACCTCCAGCTCAACGTCCTCCAGGTCCTCGCCCACCTGCGCGCGCAGCTCGGCGAACTGGAGGTCGCCGAGGGCTACGCCAACGAGGCCCAGGCCCTCCTCGCGCGCTCGGCGGACATCCCCTCGGCCCGCGGCGCCGCCCTGCTCGGCGAGCTCTCCACCGTGCACGCGATGCGCGGACAGCTCCTGTTGGCCGTCGAGATGCGCCGCGAGGCCCTAAGACTTCGCGCCTCCACCGGCGCGGATGACGCGAGCCTCGCCTCCGGGCGCCTCTCCCTCGGCGCCGGCCTGCTCGACCTCGGCGAGCCCGAGGCCGCGCTGGATCTCATCCGGCGCGGCCTCGCCAGCTACGACGAACTTGCTCCCAACGATATGCGCGTCCTGACCGGTCGTGTCTTCGAGGGTAGGGCCCTCGTCGAGAGCGGCCGAGCCCGGGAGGCGGTCGAGAGTCTCGAGGCCGCCCTCGCCCAGAGCGCGACGCTGCTCGCCCCGGAGCACGCCCACCGCATGACGCTCCGACGCTGGCTAGTGCGCGCCCGCGTCGAGCTCTCGGTGGAGGGTGCGGTCGAGGAGACACTCGCGCTGGCCGAACGGGCCCACGCGATCGCGCGCACGCCACTCGGGGCGGTCGACTACCAGCTCGACGCCGTTCGAGCGCGCCAGCGCCTCGGGGACGGGAGCGACGCCGAGGCCGCCGCGGCGCTCGAAGCGGAGATTCTGACCACGGACGCCGGAGAGTACCTTCGCTCGCGCGCGCTCGCGCGACTCGGCGCCCTGCACGCGGAGGCCGGCCGCGATGCCGATGCAGCGCGCTGTCTACCAGACGCCTGCGTGACGCTGGCGAAGCTCGCCGGTGGCGGCTACGCGCGTCTGGCACGCTGGGCCGCGGCAGGAGCGGCCTCACTGCGTGTCACGGGCGACGAGGAGGGTGCGCTGCGCCTCGACGAGCTCACCAGCAATACGGCCCCGTAGGATCGTCAGGCGTCCGCCGAGACCCGCATCCAGAACCAGCCACGTAGCGCCCCCGGCGCGAAGCCCTTCGCGCGGTCGTCCGGGTAGAGCTCGGCGAGGCGGTCGCCGACGCCCTCGGCGAGCCTCTCCGCGGGCCCGTGGCACTTCAGGCACACGTCGCCCATGCGGATGGGCGCGAGCGCGGCCAGCGAGCCGTCGCTGCCGACCATCACGACCGGCTCCTCGGGCTGCGGCTCGAGGAAGGACGCGAGCCACGCCGGCGGCTGGTTCGCGGCGCTGCGCAGCTTCCACGACGTGCGGCCGACCTCGACGCCCGTCTTCTCGGAGACCTCGCGCGCCAGCTGGGGCGCGCGCTCCTTGCAGACCGGGATCGCCGCCGTGGGTCCACCCTCCTGCATCGCGGAGGAGAGCGCGCCGAGGAGCTGCGTGAACAGCAGGTCCTTCGCCTTCGTGGCCCGCGCGAGCTGCGCTCGTTGCGCTTCGTCGAGGTCCGCCTCCGGCGTCGTCACGAGGAGGGTCGCCTCGGCGTCGACGGGCGCCTCGCTGCAGCCGAGCAGGAGCCCGCCAAGGAGAGCGGCGGCGAGGAGGACGGAGCGGGTGCGTGTCGTCGGCATGGAATGGGAGGGTCAGGGTCGTTCGGGAGGTGGATCGTAGTCGGCCAGCCCGCTCGCTGCACGCCGGACGGAGACGCGCGGACAGAAGCGACTCCAGCCGACCGATGGCGAGGTCACTCGGCCGTGGAGACGCGGTGCAGGGCCGCGTAACCCGCCGGGACGACGACCAGGTTGAGGAAGGTCGAGGTCAGGAGGCCGCCGAGGATCACGACCGACAGCGGCGCCAGGATCTCGTTGCCCGGCTGGTCGCCCTCGAGGACGAGCGGGACGAGCGCCAGGGCTGCCGTCAGTGCCGTCATCAGGATCGGCACCAGGCGCTCGAGGGAGCCCTGCACGATGGCATCTCGCAGCGGGACGTGCTCCTCCTCCACCAGATGTCGGTAGTGGTTCACCAGCAGGATGCCGTTGCGCACCGCGATGCCGAACAAGGTGATGAAGCCGACCAGGCTCGCGATGGAGAGCACCGGCGCGACGTACTCGCCCTGGCCCAGGAGGCCCGCGATGTTCCCCATCACGCTCGGCGACTCGCTCACGAAGATCGCCAGGACGCCGCCGATCAGGGCCAGCGGGAGGTTGACGAGCACGAGCAGCGAGACCGGCACGCTGCCCACCGCGAGCTGCAGGAGCACCAGCATCAGGAGCAGCACGATCGCGCTCGACACGATCATCGAGCGCGCGGCGGACTGCTGCGCCTCGAACTGGCCGCCGTAGGTCACCGTGTAGCCGTAGCTCGCCACGATCGGGTCGACGATCGACTGGACCTCGCCCACGAGGTGGCCCAGGTTGGCGCCGTCCGCGACGTTCAAGGTCACGATTGCACGCCGCTGCGAGTTCTCGCGCGAGATCAGGTTCGAGGCCAGCTCCGGACCGATGTCGGCGACCTCGGCGAGGCGGACGAGCCGTCCGCCCGCGCCGCGCAGGACGAGGGAGCGCAGATCGGCCACGGACTCGCGCTCCTCCGGGTGCATGCGCACGGTCAGGCCGTAGCGCCGCGTGCCCTCGTTCACCTCGGCCACCTTGCGTCCGAAGATCGCGTCGCGGACCTGACCCGCGGCCGCGCTCGGCGTCAGGCCGTAGACCGCGAGCTCGGACGGCCGGAACTCGACCGGCAAGGACTGGATCAGGACCTCGCGGTTCGCCGCGACGTCGCGCGCGCCGGGGAGCTCCTCGAGCTCGTGCTCCAGCTCCTTCGCGATCTCGCGCAGGACGTCGAGGTCGTCACCGAAGACGCTGATCGAGATCGCTGCCGGTGTCCCCGACAGCACGTGGCTCAAGCGGTGCTCGATCGGCTGACCGACGTTGGTCGTGATGCCAGGAACGTCCTCGAGGATCTCCGTGATCTGGGCGCGCACCTCCTCCTTGCCGAAGCCGGGCTGGACGGTCACGTCGAGCTCCGAGCTGCTGACCGGCTCGGCGTGCTCGTCACGCTCGGCGCGCCCCGTGCGGCGCGTCACGCTGCGCACGCCCTCGAGGGCAAGCAGCCGCTTCTCGATGGCCCCCGCCATGCGGTCGCTCGCCGGCAGCGAGGTGCCAGGCGGCGCGAAGACTCCCACGGTGAACGTCCCCTCGTTGAACTCGGGCAGGAACGAGCTCCCGAAGGTCGACGCGAGCCACAGGCAGAGCCCGGTCACGACGACGGCGCTCCCGAGGACGAACACGCGCCAGCGCAGCGCCGCGCGCAGGGCGGGTTCGTAGAGGCGCTTGAAGAAGCGCACGACGAAGCCCTCCTTGTCGTCGTCCCCGCTCGCTCCTTCACGCAGCAAACAGCGACACAGCGCAGGCGTCACGGTCAGGGCGACGAGCAAGGACGCCAGGATCGAGACGACGAAGGCGACGCCGAGCGGCCGGAAGAAGCGCCCTTCGATCCCCTCGAGGAACATCAGGGGCACGAACACGAGCACGATCAGCGCGGTCGCGAAGACCATCGCCGGCCGGATCTCGTTGCTGGCCTCGAAGATCACCTCGAGCTTGCTGCGGCGCTCGCTCTCGGGACGGTGCGCGTTCTGCCGCAGCCGCCGGAACACGTTCTCGACATCGATGATCGAGTCGTCGACGAGGCTCCCGACGGCGATGGCGAGTCCGCCGAGGGTCATGACGTTGATCGTCTCGCCCATCCAGTCGAGGACGAGCAGGCCGGCCGCCAGTGAGAGCGGCAGCGCCGTCAGCGTCACGATCGTGGTCCGCGCGTTGAGCAGGAACAGGCCGAGGATGATCGCAACGATGATGGCAGCGTCGCGCAGCGCGGCGACGACGTTGTTCACCGCGACGTCGATGAAGTCCGCCTGGCGAAAGATCTGCCGGTTGATCTGCAGGTCCTCACCGAGCGACGGCGCGAGCGCGTCGAGCAGGGCGTCGATCCGCTCGGTGATCGTCAGGGTGTTCGTGCCCGGAGCCTTCTGCAGGGTCAGAACGACCGCGGGGTGACCGCCGTCTGCCCCCGTCCCCCGCCTCTGCGCAGGGCCGAGGCGCACCTCGGCCACCTGACCGATCGTGACGGGCGCCCCCTGGTGGATCTTGACCAGCGCGCCGGAGATGTCCTCGACGCTGCGCACCCGCCCGCTCTGACGGATCGGGAGCTCGAGGCCGCCGACGTCGGGGAGATAGCCCGCGCTCAGAGTGCTGTGCGCCGCGCCGGCGGCCTCAGCCACGTCGCCGAGCGTGAGCCCGAACAGCCGCAAGCGCTCCTGCTGAACGAGCACCTGGTACTCGGGCAGCTCTCCGCCGATGACCGAGACCTGCGCGACCCCGGGGATCGCGAGCAGCTTGTTGCGCAGGTCGAACTCCGCGTAGGCGCGCAGCTCCAGCGGGGTCTGCTCGCCGTTCGGTGACGAGACCGCCAGCAGCATGATCTCCCCCGTGATCGAGGTGATCGGCGTCATGTCCGCGTGGGTGCCGGGCGGCAAATCCTCGCGCACGGTGTCGAGCCGCTCGGAGACGAGCTGACGCGCCCGGTAGATGTCCGTCCCCCACTCGAACTCGATGTAGGCGATCGACAACCCGATGGCGCTCGACGTGCGTACGCGGCGCACGCCTGAGATCCCGTTGAGCACCGACTCGATCGGGAACGTCACGTACTGCTCGACCTCGTCGGCGGCGAGGCCGGGCGACTCCGCCATGATCACGACGGTCGGCGCGTTCAGCTCGGGGAAGACGTCGACGGGAGTCTTCGGCAAGCGGAAAGCCGCGAAGCCAAGGAGCAGGAAGGCCAGGAGCAGGACGAGCGTGGGATGCTCGAGCGAGGCGCGGATCAGCTTCTTCAGCATGTTCGTGCCCCCCTACTCGGTGTGGACGCTGCCGTCCGCATGGACGTGGCCTTCTTGCGGAGCGCCGCCGGCCATCTGCGTCGCGAGCTTCAGCTCGTACGCGCCGTCGAGCACGACCTCGTCGCCCTCGACGACGTCCTCCAGCAGCTGGACCCAGCGGCCGTCCGTCACCCCCAGGTGCGCGATGACGCGCACCACGTGATCGGGGTCGTCCCGCTCACGCAGGAAGAACACGTGCTCCAGTCCGTCCTGAACGACGGCGCGCCGCGGGATCGCGAGCACCGGTCCGCCCGTCGTCTCGACGACGACCTCGAGGAAGGCCGAGACGCCGGTGCGCGCCCAGCTCGCGGACTCCACTGGCCTCGCGAGGAGCGCGACCGTGCGCTCCTCGGGGTGAGCTTCGAGTCCTAGCCGCAGCTGCGCCTCGACGCCCGGCTCGAGCGCCAGTCCCGGCGATTGCGGGGGCACGATGCGCGCCGACTGCGCGCGGTCGAGGCGCGGGAGATCGCCTTGCAGCGCCAGCGCGCGGAAGCGCAACCTCGACGGATCCACCGTCGAGAGCACCATCGACGGCGCCTCGAGGAACGAGCCGTTCGTGACCGCCAGCGCTTCGACAACGCCCGCGCTCGCCGCGCGCACCTCGATCCAGTCGACGGTTCGATAGCGCGGCGAGGTTCCCTCGCCGTGCGGCACCTCCGCCTCCAGGTCGGCCTCGGTCATGCCGGACGCCAGCGCCGCGCGGTGCATCGCGTGCTCGCGCGTGCGCTCCGCGTTCAGGAGATGAGTCCGCTCCAGCTTCAGCTCCGCGGCGAGCCGGGGCAGGCTGGCGGCGAGCTCGCTCGCCGCCGCGTCGAGGTCGGCCCGCTTGAAGTCCGCCTCTGCCAGCTTGGCGACGCGGGCTTCGAGGGCCTCGAGCTTGGCCTGCGCCTCCTCGATGCGCGCCTCGTCGACCTCGATCTCGACGAGCGTCGAGCGAATCGCCTGCTCGCCCTCGATGATCTCGTGCAGGAGCTCCGGCCAGGAGGGCGACTGGAAGCGGTAGAGCACCTGCCCCTGCGCGATCTCCTCGTACTGGTCGACGAGCAGCTCGACGCGACCGGGTAGCGCCATGCGGTACTCGCGGCGCGCGAGCGGCTCGAGCTCGAAGGCGCCGGGAACGCGCAGCAAGCCCTCGACGGGGCGGCGCTCCACGCGAGCGAAGGTGATTCCGAGGTTCGCGCGAACGACCTCGGGGAGTTCGATCTCGCCGTCGTGCTCGTGGTCGTCGTGCTCCTCGTCGTCGACCTGATCATCCTGCTCCTCGTCCTCGTCGTGGTCGACCACCACGACCTCCAACTCCAGCTCGACGAGCTAGACGACATAGAGCAACAAGCCC